>QMLZ01000094.1 GCA_003646995.1 Deltaproteobacteria bacterium
ATGGCTTCTCCCACAACGGTGGTACTTACCTTATCCAAGCCAAGGCCACCGTACTCCTCGGGCACATCCGTTCCAAGGAGCCCCAGTTCTCCTGCTTTCGCCAAAAGACTGAGGACCAATTCCGGGTTCTTTTCTTCCAACTTTTCAATGTTAGGCATAATTTCTTTTTCAACAAAATCTTTTGCCGTCTGATAAATCATCTTGTGCTCATCAGTAAAATCTTCTGGCGTAAAAATATCTGCCGGAGTTGCATCAGTAATAAGAAATTCTCCGCCTGCAAAGATTCTTCTCTCACCCATTGTTTACTCTCCTTTTTCCTCTGTAAGTTATCTTTGGTGGTTAATCTATCGCCCTCGAGCGTCAATAATTTTGTCCACAAGGCCTAATAGTCTTCTACCTCAAAGATGGCTGCTGCCCCCATGCCAAAGCCGATGCACATGGACACCAGGCCCCAGCGAAGCTTTCTCTCGTGCATTTCATAGACCAACTGGGTTGTCAACTTTGCCCCGGTACACCCAAGTGGGTGCCCCAATGCTATGGCCCCGCCGTTAACATTGGTGATTTCCTCATTTAGGCCTAGAGTCCTGATGCAGTAAATTGCTTGGGCAGCAAATGCCTCATTGAGCTCTATCAACTGCATTTGGTCCAGATCCATACCCGCCAGCTTTAATACCTTTGGGATTGCAACTGCAGGGCCCACACCCATGTACTCGGGGGGGCATCCCTCCACCACATGGTAGCGGAACGTAGCCATGGGTTTTAGACCAAGTTCTTTTGCTTTTTCCTTGCTCATCAGCACCACACCCGCGGCACCGTCACTTGTTTGCGAAGAGTTACCGGCCGTAACCGTGCCGTTTGGCTTGAAAGCCGGCCTAAGATGCGAGATACTCTCCTTCGTGGTCCCAGGTCTGACTCCTTCGTCAGTGTCAAAAATTATCTCATCAAAGTCAAAGTGCCCATTAGGAAGTTGTTTCTGGACCTTAACCTTCAACGGCACAATCTGGCTTTTGAATTTACCAGCCTTTATGGGAGCTTCAGCCCTTTGTTGACTACGAGCACCAAACTCGTCCTGCTCTTCCCGGGTTATCCCATATTTTTCGGCGACGTTTTCAGCAGTCAAACCCATTCCAGTAAAGGCACCAGGACGCACATCCACAAGTGCCGGATTTGGGTACATCATGCTTCCTCCCATGGGTATCTGGCTCATACTTTCAACACCGCCTGCTATTACCACATCCGAATAACCGCACATTATCTTCTCAGCCCCTATGGCTATTGCCTGAAGCCCGGACGAGCAGAACCGGTTGACCGTCATGCCCGGAATACGATCCGGCCATCCCATGGACATCACCAAAACCCTTCCCAGATTGAGACCTTGGGTTGCTTCGGGAAATGTACAACCTATAATTACGTCATCGATCAGGTTGGGATCCAGGTTCCCTGCCCGCTTCAACAGATCTCCTAAAACAGCACAACCCATAGCCTCGGGCCTCACATGCCTTAAGGTGCCTCTCGGTGCCTTTCCTACCGCCGTTCTGCATGCTGCAACTATCACGGCTTCTCTCATGACTCAATCCTCCATCCAAAAGGGGTTATACGATTTTTAATTACGCAGGGGCTTACCAGTGTTAAGCATATGTTGTATCCTGGCCTGCGTCTTGGGGTGACCACAGAGACTTAGGAAAGCCTCCCTCTCAAGATCAAGCAAGTACTGCTCACTTACCTTGGTATCTGACTGTATTCTCCCGCCGCACAGTACATAGGCAACTTTCTCAGATACCGTCACATCGTGCTCGGTAATATAACCAGATGTGTGCATGGTCCACAACGCAAGCTTAAGCATGGCGAATGTATTTTCTCCAGCCACCCTTATCTCATCTTTCGGATCTGGGGGCACATAGCCTTCCATATTCATTGCAAGGACAGTCTTCTTGGCGTCTTCAATCAAGTAATCCCTGTTGACGGTCATTTTGTCGGTCGGCCTTAAATAACCGAGCTTCACAGCTTCCGGGCCTGATGTGGAAACCTTGGCCATGGCGATAGTCTCAAAGGCTCTTGCTACAAAGGGCATCAATTCTATTTGCTTGGGGTAGACGCCACCTCTAGGTACCTCAAACAAATGCTCTGTATTGCGGAGATACAGTTCCTTGGTGCCTCCGCCTGCCGGTATCAGCCCGACTCCAACCTCAACCAGGCCCATATAGGTCTCAGCAGCGTAACGCACCCGGTCCGCAGCAAGGCAGACCTCGCAGCCCCCGCCAAGCGCCATGCCTGCGGGGGCTGCCACCACAGGCTTTTCCAGGTACTTGAGCCTCATCAATGAATCTTGAAACATCTTTATCATCCACTCAAGGTCGTCCCACTCTTCCTCTTGAGCCGTAAACAAAACTAGAGGGAGGTTTGCACCAACGGAAAAGTTGTCGGCGTGATTAGCGATAACAAGTCCATCAAACCGTTCACTCACTATATCTGCCGCCTTGTAGATCATGTTGACAATATCATCGCCTATGGCGTTCATTTTGGTGTGGAATTCAAGGCAGGCAACACCGTCGCCCAAATCTATAAGAGATGCGCCAGGATTGGAGGCAATCTCCATGTTCCTTTCCTTCAGAGACGGCAGCAAAATGATCCCCGGCTTGATAGGAACTTCTTTATAGCTCTTTGACTGCATATCATAGTAAAGCTGCTTGCCGGCCTCCCTCTTGTAAAATGACTCATTGCCTTGTGCCAGCATCTCTTCAACCCAGGCAGGAATTTGGTAACCCGCCGCCTTCATCTTCTCCACTGACCTGCCAACCCCGATAATGTCCCATGTTTCAAAGGGCCCGTATTTTCTTCCAAAACCCCACTTCATGGCATTATCCACGTTCACAATGTCATCGGCGATTTCGGGGATCCTATTGGCTGCATAGATCAGGGTTTCGCTCATGGTCTTGAAGATAAACTGACCCCCAATATCCTGCGCATAGTAAAGAGACCGTATTTTTTCAGCTGTCCCGGAAATATTTTTGGCGGCTTCAAGGGAGGGTATGGAAACCTTTTCTTGCGGCTTATACTCTAATGTATTGTAATCCAGAGACAAGATCACCTTCTGACCTTGGGAATCTTTGGTCTTTTTGTAAAACCCCTGGCCGGTCTTTTGCCCGAGCATGTTCTTTTCCAGCATCTTCTTTATGAACTCGGGCGGCTGGAACACATCTCTCCTCTCGTCATCCGGCACACCTTCATACACATTGCTGGCTACATGGACCATGGTGTCTAGGCCAACAAGGTCGCCCGTCCTAAAGGAGGCGCTTTTCGGATTTCCAATGACCGGTCCTGTCAACTTGTCTACCGCCTCTATAGTTAATCCCATCTCCATCATCACCTTGATGCCATTGAACATGCTGAATATGCCGATCCTATTGGCAATGAAGTTAGGAGTGTCCTTTGCGTAAACTATTCCCTTTCCCAGGGTCCGCTCGCATACTTCCGCCAATACCTCCATAACCTCGGGAAGGGTATCGGGCCCAGGTACCAGCTCCAGCAATTTCATATATCTTGGAGGGTTAAAAAAGTGCGTTATCGCGAAATGCTTGCGGAAATTTTCAGACCTGCCCTCAGACATGGCCCTGGCCGACAGCCCAGAGGTATTAGACGTCACGATGGTGCCGGGCGTTAAGACGGACTCAATCTTTTCGAACACGCTCTGCTTTATATCAAGCCTTTCCACAACAACCTCGATTATCCAATCCACATCCTTAAGCCAGTCGAGGTTATCCTCCAGATTTCCCACCTTTATCCGCTTTGCGTATTCCGGCAAGTAGAAAGAAGCTGGTCTAGATTTGAGGGCATTCTCAAGCCCCTTTTTTGCAAACTTATTGCGAAACTCCGGGCTCTCCTCGGTAAGGCCCTTCTTTTTGTCCTCGTCTGTAAGCTGCGGTGGTACGATGTCGAGTAAGACGGTATGAATCCTGGTGTTCGCCAGGTGGGCAGCTATTGTAGCACCCATTACTCCTGCACCGATCACCCCAGCTTTTTTTATCCTGTATTCCATATGAGACCTCCTCTGTGCTTCAGGTTACCACCCAGAGAATGTATGCTGCCCCGGGCAAAAGGAAAGATTTAGAATAAAGCTTTTGGGGTAAAAAATGAATGAGCTTTCATTCACCAATAGCGAAATTAACATAATGTAACCTGCATGTCAAATTTTTTTACCATGTAAAGGACAAAACGGGAAGATAAATATTGATATGATGGAATGAGTTCCTCTTAATTGGCCATCTGGGTATTTTGGGAAGGTTGACCAGTCTCTGTGTCAAAAAAGCGGAGCATATTATCCCTTTCTTCGGCCAAAAATTCCTGGATTTGCTGAAGCAACTTCTCCATCGTGGGTGCATCAAGGTCAAACCCGCTTTCCACGATGAACTTCATGGCCTTGGATTGGGCCAAATCATCAATTGTGACAATCTTTTCATCTTCAAGACAGGTGTATCCGGCAAGTTTAGTGAAGATATTGGCCAAATATATGATTATAGAGCTGGTCAAATAATTTTTGTCATGCCAAGGAGCATGATGATAAAATACCTGCATTGTAACCTTTTCGGGAAACTTCCACTGCTGCAGCAGCTTTGCTGCCACCTGATAATGGGTGATACCCAAGACCTGCTTTTCCCCTCTACTAAAGCTCTCGTTGTTCGTGGATATGTAATCGATGATCTTGAGAAAATCTTCATGGAAGTATTGATCGAACACTACCTTTCCCATGTCATGTATCAAACCTGCCAAGAATATTGTATCATCTCTCACCACATTGAAGTATCGAGCCAAATACTTGGCTATCTGGCTGCATACGACCGAGTGTTTCCAAAATCTCGTTCGGTCGAAGTGGCCGTCCTTGTGCTGGGAAAAGAAGTTATGGATGGAAAAAGCCAGAAGAATAGATCTCACCTCTTCAATTCCCAAGATCACAAGTGCATGGTCTATGGTGCTAACCTTGCTCAACGTTCCATAAAATGCCGAGTTGGCAACCTTGAGGATTTTTACTGCAAGCGCCTGGTCTCGCTCAATGAGAGAGGCCACCTTGGGTAGTGACACATTCTCATCGCTCAGCAGCAGGAGAATTTTCTGGGATACAATGGGGAGCGTCGGAATCTGTTCTATTCGCTGTATTAGTTTTTCTAGATCGGCCATAGTCATTTACCTTAATTCGGGTCAACTCCACCTTTTGTCCGCAAGTAAGCCTGCAGATCCAGCTTGATTTTCGGCCCCCCGTGGCTTAGGAATCCACCACCTGAACCTCTTCCGTCACCTTCAGGGTTTCCGTTCCTTTCCAAAGCGCTTCTAATAAGCCTTAACTCTTCCGAAACCGCTGCAAGCCCCTTTGCCAGTTCCTCGATTATAGGCGTGTCTTTCTTTGCCACTCCTTTATCGCTCTCAGGCTCTTGCTTCTGTGTCGTAACGGGTGGCGCCGGGGGCTGCGACACTTCTTTTTGGTCTTTCTCCTCCCGCCTGGAGGGGGGGCTGGTGGATTGTTTGTTGTTACCCGAGTCCTTTAGTTTTAAGGGGGCTTGCACCGCCTTCCACCACCGTCTCCAAAAGCTACCAATTTCAACATCCTGAAGCTCCTCCCCTCCCCCTTGAAGCAATTTTTCTCCTATTTTCCTAATGCACTGGGAAGCGGGTGAGTTGGGGAAGTTTATCAAAAGGGGCTTTTGCTGCTTTACAGCTTCAGTAACCCTTGTGTCATCGAAAACCACCCCAAGGGCCTGTACCTGCAGGCCTAGGTATTTCTGTACAGCCCCCCTGAATTTAGCATAGACTGACTTCGCGGTAGCAAAGTCCTTGCATAAATTGATAATTACCTCCAGCTTACCCTGATACTCGTTAGCACAAAGCACTTTCACCAGGGAATAGGCATCGGTTAGTGAGGTGGGCTCAGGAGTTATGATAACAACTACTTCGGGGGCTGCTAAGCAAAAAGATATCACGTTTTTTGAAATGCCAGCGGAGGTGTCAAAAAGCAAGAAATCGTACTCGTGAAGCCCTGCCAAGGATTCTACTAATTCAAAGGTCTTCTCCTCTGCCAAATTGGCTAGCTCTTCAATCCCTGAACTGCCTGGCAAGATGTCAATTCCCTCAAAATCCTTAATAAGAATTTGCTGCAATTCCCTGCCGTCAAGCACCAGATCTTTGAGGGTGTGCTCAGGTTGCAATCCAAGTAATATGTTGATATTGGCCAGACCAAGGTCAGCATCAAACAAGCACGTCCTTTGACCTTGTGAGGCTAAGTACAGAGCCGTGTTCAGGCTGATGTTTGTCTTGCCTACCCCGCCTTTTCCGCTGGTTATTGTAATAATCCTAGGCATTCTTATATATTGCCGTTACAGCACCTTAAAAGATTTTCTCTCCAATCGCCCCTAACCGCACAGACTCACGCAGCGCTCTGAAATCCTTGCATGTAGCCCACTTCAGGGATCGCGGATATTTCCACACCGTCGTGGTTCTGTTCCAAAATAAATGAAACCTTGGAGCAGTTGTGTTCCCTACAAATCTTCTCAAAGCTGTCTTTGATAAACTCCACAAAGACCGGTCGGTCAACCCGTGTCCCGGTTTGGCCGTTCCTTGAAACCATCCTGCTATATTCTTCATACATATTGTTTACCACATCAGTTTCTGTCCTGATGTCAGAAACTACAAACTGCTTAGCTCCTTCGGGAAGTTGTTTTTCCCGGATGCGACGCTGCTTTTCCCTCAATCTAAATGTCTGAATCATATCATGGGGTACAACCCTTATGATCTCAGTCAGGGTGGTCTGTCTTAGCTTTTGCAAACCATCATCGAGCATGGTGAGCATGCCTTTTTCCATAGCGATACGTTTGATATCGTCCACCTCAGCACCCTTGCTCAAAGCTGAGGCGATATCCTTATCCACTACAAAAATTTCTGACAACAAGGTCCTACCCTGATACCCTGTATACCCGCAGGCCTCGCATCCCTTGCCCTTGAAAAATTGCAGGTGAGAAGGATACTCGTCAAAAATAATTGCCCATTCTTTCTCGTCCGGCACTATTTCCGTGATACACGAAGGGCAAATTCTCCTAACCAGCCTCTGCGCCAGCACGCAACTCAGAGAAGCTGCGATTTGCGCCCTTTCTACATTCAGGTCCATCAGTCGCGGAACAGCGCTTACCGAGTCATTAGTATGGACCGTGCTGAGCAATAGGTGCCCTGTTTGCGCTGCATCAAACCCGATCTTGGCAGTCTCCTCGTCCCTGATCTCCCCCACTAATATCACGTCCGGGTCAAGTCGCAGAAACGACCTCAGTAACCTCGAAAAAGTTAGATCAATTTTTGGATTCACTTGGGTTTGCATGATCCCCGGGAAGCTATATTCTATTGGGTCCTCTGCTGTTATGATCTTAATCCCTGGATCATATATGTATTTCAGGGCGGCATAGAGCGTGGAGGACTTACCACTACCAGTGGGGCCGGAAACAAGTATCATTCCCGCAGAGCTTTTGAGGAACCTCTTGAAAGGCTCAAGCACATGAGGTGAATGATTCAGGCTTTCAAGTCCAACATTGGCTTTTCGAGAATCCAGGATACGAATGGTCACGTTTTCTCCAGCAATGGCCCGACACGTGGCCACACGAAAATCCAGATCATATTTTTGGCCTCGGGCCTTATCGTAATAATTGATTCTGAATACCCCATCCTGGGGGAGCCTTCTTTCTGCGATATCCAGGTTCGATATAATCTTTATTCGAGAGATAATAGAACCGGCCTTTTCCTGCAGCTTTTTCTTTAACCATGAAATATTCACATCCTGCAAAACACCATCTATCCTGTAACGCAGTTTCGCACCTTCTCTATCCTGTTCTATGTGAATATCGCTGGCGCCATTGCTGATTCCGTATTTGATAATGAAGTTGACAAGTTCCTCTGCCTCTAAGTCCTGGGCATCGTATACAGGGCCCTCATCGGCCTCGTTGTCCATGTCCTCGTCCAACTCGATTTGCATGAAGTCAATGCCCTTGGGTGTCTCCTCCTCCTCTTCTGCCTCTTCTATCTTTGTTTGCAATCTGCCGAGCTTACTGCTGTAAAGCACCTCAAAAAGCTCACTGAACTTCTCCTCGGTAATCAGAACACATTTGATGTTCAAGTTGCTGTAAAGACCCTTCAATTCTCTTGCAGTATGGATATTCTCGGGTCTAACTATCGCAAGGGTTAGTTCCTTGCCTATCAAGGAAATAGGTATCATTAGATTTTTCTCAGCGTATTTTCTGCTGATTATACCCGACAATATCTTCTTGTCTTCCTCGCTGTAGGTAAACCCCCTCAAGTTCCTGAAGGGAATATTGCATTGGCGGGACAGGGCTTCTTGCAGTTGTTCGTTGGTAATGAGCTGTTTTCTAACCAGGATTTCACCCAGGGTCTCTGAACTATGACGTTGTTCTTGAAGGGCCTGATTTAGACTTTCCTTATCTATGTACCCCAGCCTTAGAAGAATCTCGCCCAATTTGAACTGCTTCTTGTATTTGTTGAGCACGTAGTAGAGGTCAAGCGGATTTACCAGCTCCAAATCACACAGGATCTCCCCCAGAACCCGTGGTGATTTTTGAATCTTCAAGGCGTGCTTCAAGGTTTTTTCGTCAATTAGGTTCCTCTGGACCGCAAGCTCTCCCAGTCGTTTAGAATTCATCTGCTCCTTTTGCAGGTCACGGAGCTGTTCAGGGCTGAGATAACCTTGTTTTACCAGTAAGTCCCCTAGGGGCTGACCGGGAGCTTGCTTTCTGAGAGCTTCCGCCAATTGCTCCCTGGATATATATCCCTTTTCAATGGCCAAGCTCCCCAGGTCCCTTTTTAGATCAGGATGCTCCAGGAGCTCGCGAAGATCTTCCTCGGTCAAAGCACCCATTCGGACCAGGATCTGGCCAAGGGGATATTTGGCCAGTTCTGATTCCTCCTTTTGAATGGTCAAGGCCCTTTGGATATCTTCTTGTTTGACAAACCCCTCCTTGACCAAAAGATCCCCTATCTTCAAGTTTCCTCCAACTTCTAGAGGACGTTTGGAACGACTTTGCGCGTTAGGAAAATTTTCATTCATTGTGGAAACCTGGGCCCTAGAATCTTGGGTTAGACAGCTCAGTACCAATAAACACTGTCCTAAGACCACCATTATTCGCGATTTGGTAAAGCAATTTACGTGCCATCCCTCACGCATTTCAGTGAGGAAGGTACCATGGGTCCTAATCATGTTACGTTTATCACGTCTTTCGAGAATTCGTGCCCTCAGGACGGGTATTACTTTATACTCTCTGGGAAACCAACCAGCGGAAAAGTGGTCCAGTAGCTTACCATTCCTGTCAAAAAAATGACTAGTGACAAAACATTTTCGGGATTACATCAAAAGGGTAATCCTTGCAATTTTATTAACTAATGCTAAAATGGCAGCCGATTTAATATATGGATCTAACCCATTGAACTAAAAGGTAGATTAAATGTCCATAAAGCTCCGGGTAATTAAAGGCCCAATGAAGGGTCATACATTCGAAATCAACAAACCCACCGTTTTTGTGGGCAGGTCCTCGAAGAATGACATTCAAATAAGGGATGCCACCATCTCCAGGAAACAGGTAAAATTGTTCACACTCGGCAATAAGCTATTTGTTGAAGACCTTAAGAGCACCAATGGGACAAAGCTGAACGGGACCCGAATTCAGCCTGGCGAAGGTATAGAGGTAGGGGAATCGGATATCTTGACCATGGGAGATACCGTCATCCAATTAACAGGTTTGGATAGTGGCTTGGTACCGCCCTCACCCCATAGACTATCGGTTAAGACGAGTTCTGAGCAATCCGCTGTTCCAGAGGAAAGAAAAGAGCGCAGGAGCTTAACAAGGAATATGCAACTGGTGGTGGAATTGGGTGAGTTGCTCAAAGCAAAATTTTCCCTCCATGAAATGTGCGAGAAGGTGCTCGATTTCCTGCTGAAAAATCTACCCCGTATTGACCGAGCAACCATTGCATTGTTCGACCCTGACAGCCTTACCGTAACCACGGCCCTTAGCAAGACAAGATCGGGTCAAAAAGATGTTATTTCCCCATACAGCCGCCAAATCCTGGAAAGGACTCTCAGGACCGGAAAATCCGTTAGAATGTCCAATACACATTATGAAACAGCAGATGAGCTTTCAGAAAGTATCGAAACCCTCAGAATTAAATCATTGATGTGCGTGCCCATGATGAGTAA
>QMLZ01000095.1 GCA_003646995.1 Deltaproteobacteria bacterium
CCCAGTTGAAGTCTCACAGTGCACACATGCCACAACATCGAAATGCCCGGTTTGGAGAGTTTTCTCAACTGCTCCAAGATCAATTGACTGACCAACAGGGAACTTAATCGTGTAGACGTTCGGGGTGTAGCTCCGTGCAATCTCTTCAAGGCGTTCGCCGAAAAAGCCGTTCTGGGGGATCAGCACTTTGCCATCGGGAAAGAGCGTCGAGCCGAGAGCGGCGTCTAGGGCAGCACTGCCCGATCCAGGGAGCAGGAATACATCCCCGCCGGTTTGAAAAATCTTCTGCAGAAGCTCAGTAGTCTCTTTGTAAAAGGCTGTCCATTCTTCGCCGTAATGAGCGACCAGAGGCTCCGACATGATGGCGAGTACCTTGGGATCCAACTCGATCGGTCCGGGGATCATCAAGCGCAGCCTTCTCATTGGGATATCTCCTGTTTTGCTTTCTGTACGACTTCTACAAGCTGACGGGCCCGTTCGGTAAGGACCTCAAATCGCCCTTCCGCTACGGCCTTCTTATCAACAAGCCAACTACCAGCGCACACCACCGCCGCTCCGGCTTTGATGAACTCACCAGCATTATCAGCGGTGATCCCACCTGTAGGGACAAGCGGAATCTGCGGCAGAGGCCCGTGCACTGCCTTGAGATAACCAGGGCCTAAAATACTTGCCGGGAAAATCTTTACCATATCCGCTCCCAATTCCCAGGCAGTGAGAATCTCCGTAGGAGTCATCGCCCCAGGGATGACGGCTACTCCGTACCGATGCGCCATTTCAATAACATCAGGTTCAACAGTAGGAGTGACAAGAAACTGAGCTCCGGCAAGAATCGCCTGACGGGCGGTGGGACCATCCAAGACCGTGCCAGCACCCATTAGGACTCCATCAAGCTTTCCCTTTGCTTCTTCGATCGCTCGAAGTGCTCCAGGAGTTGTCATCGTTATCTCCACACATGCAAGACCGCCTGTGTGAAGGGCTTGAGCTATCTGTATAAGTCCTCCTGCACTCTGCACCCTGATGATCCCCAACGCGCTTTCTTGAATTAACTTGCTGTAGCTATCCGACATCAAACCCTCCTTTTCTAGTCAGGGACCCATCCTTGAAGCGACTGCACCAGCAGATCAGCATCGTTCGGCTGTCTGGGAAGTCTCGCGTGTATGCACCGCTTTTCGTCCGCTGATAATCCAACTATGCGTTTGATCTCCCTCAAAACGAGGTCGGCGTGTTCCAAATCGATGTTGCAGGGATCGAGCTGAAAGTAATTAAGATCGATCGCTTCATGGGCCCGAACGACGATCGGAGGAGTACAATTCCTCAACTCCATAGCCAATTCAAACGCCGTAAGTCCTACTATATCAGGTACAACTTGGACCTTCACCCGTCGGATTGGGTTCCCCGTCGGATCCGGCTCCACCGAAACGTTTAGCCCCGGTACATCCTTCAACCCTTCCAAAAACCGATCTACTATTTGCTCCTGGCCCTTCCTTACCTTGTCATGATCCAACCGCTTCCATCGTTCCAAGGCGGCCATCACTCCTACGATCCCTTCTTTGCCTACCTTCATCGCCCGGCCGATCCCGTGGTACTGATGCAGAAGGCACGCTTCTATCAAATCTTTGCGCCCCGCTATGATCCCGGAGGTGGGGCCGGCCAGGAATTTGTGTCCGCTGATACATACCAGATCAGCACCGCGTTCTACAAATCCGGCCATAGTGCTCTCCGATGCGGCGTCCACCACCACAGGGACTCCATGAGCGTGCGCCACTTCGCTGAACCGTTTCAACTCGATTAACCCGTACTGAACTGTATGATGAGAGACTACGTAGAGAGCGGCGGCTGTGTTGTCGTTGATCGCTCCTTCCAATTGATAGGCTCCAGCACGGGTTGTATCTCCTATCTCCACCACCTTTGCTCCGGGCAGCCGGGCCATCTGCGGTACAGAAGCTCCAAACCACACTTCATGACCCCTTTGGATAATTACCTCGTTTTTAAGACCGTGGGTATCTGGAAGCTGCTCGACCTTGGCCATATCCGCTCCGGTCATACACGCAGCTACCCCGATGGCTATACCGGACGCGGTGCAAGCTGTTATACAACCAGCCTCGGCGCCTATAACACGACTTATTATTCTGGAGGCTCTTTTTTGCAGATCCACCATGTCAACGAACCAGGGTAACACATCATTCATTGCATTGATTACTTCTTGGGGAACCGATGAAGAGCCTAAAGCGGTCATAGTCCCCGATACATTGATTACCTCCTTGAAGTACCGGCTTGTCGGCGACATCTTATTACTCCTTTCTAGAGAAAGTTAAAATAGATGCTGTTCTAGCTCTTTGATATCCAGATCGTCAGCGTACGCGAACAAAGCAGGTGTTCCTCCAGTATGTAAGAAAACGACTATATCATCCTTCGTTAACTTTCCTTGTTGCACATGATCTAATAACCCTACCATTGCTTTGCTGGTATACACAGGATCAAGGAAAATTCCCTCAGTTCTTGCCATCAATTTGATCATCTTAATTGCTTCCGGCGTTATCATCCCATATCCTTGGCCTACGTAATCTTCTGTATTGTAAACGTCCTTTGGATCCACTTTACAGGGTAAGTCCAAGTGATCGGCTGCTTGATTGGCATAGCGAGCAATAAGGGTAGCAACACCTCCGTGAAGCCAATTTGCGGGAGCAATGCCGACAATTTGGATATCACTACCTAATGCTGCTTTGCCTAGCTCCAAACCTGCCTGCGTACTGTCGTATGAGGAAACATAAATGTGCGTGGGCTGGATTTTAAGTTCTTCACATTGGGAAAGAATCTCACAAAAACAGTTAGTATAAGCAATTACATCAGGCGAAAGGTCCTCGTCATTCGCTAATCGGACTACAAATGGATGCTTGCCTTGTTGTCTTAGGTTGTCAGCTACTTCATAGATAGCTTTCCGTTGATCTTCTATCGTTGCGTCAATAATATGAACGGAGGCACCAGCTAATAGATCAAGAAGCAAGTTTCCTTGGATAATATCATCCTTCTTACCTCGGATCCTTCTTAAGACAAGATGTACTTCCAGTCCTAACGCATTACAGGCTGCTACAAGTTGCCGGGAATAGTTAGATTGTACACCTGCCCCGCCAACAATTGTATTAGCACCTTCTTCTTTAGCTTTGGCGAGCAAGAACTCAAACATCCGTGTTTTGTTGCCGCCGAATGCTAGTCCTGTGAGATCATCCCGTTTAATGAATATTCGCGGTCCACCGAGCTCCTTTGACAACCGTGGCACCTCATGAAGTGGTGTGGGAAGCATCGCTAAATGAACTCGAGGGAGGGCACTAATTTTCCTGCGCAGCTCATTTAATGTGATGGTCTTTTTCATTTCCATCTCCTTTCAATCTAGTAGTTATTTGCTTTGTTTAACCTCTACTACCATCTCAATTTCAACTGGAATATTGCCAGGAAGGTTTGAAGTTCCCAAAGCTGCACGGGCATGGCGGCCTCTTTCTCCAAAAACTTTTACTAGTAGCTCTGAGGCACCATCGACAACTTTCGGTTGATCATGAAAAGTTGATGCGGAGTTCACAAATCCCCTTATTTGGACGACTTCCTTAATTTTTTCCAAAGATCCAATAACCGATTTAACAGCTGCCAAACAATTTAAAGCACAGATTTGAGCTGCTTTGTAGCCTTCCTTTAATGATAACTCATTTCCTACTTGGCCTGTATAAACTGTTTTTCCGTTCCGTATAGGACCTTGTCCCGAAACGTATATAAAGTTCCCTACCCACTTAGCTGGAATGTACTCCGCTGCTGGTTTGGGTACCGCTGGAAGAGTGAACCCCAATTCTTTTAGCCGTTGCTCTACTAACTCATTTGTCAGCATAGCAGCCTCCTTCGTAGTTTATTTATTAAGTCTTAATTAAAGCAAGTTTGCTGCTTCTTTATCTAAAATAACGGTGAGTGATGGGTGTAACCGTAGTATCGAGGCTGGGACAGCTTTAGTTATAGGCCCTTTTAGTGATGCAGCGACTATTTTGGCTTTTTCTTCTCCGAAAGCTAGTAACATTAGCCTCTTAGCGTTCATGATAGTCTTAATTCCCATCGTGAGTCCCTGAGTAGGAGTGAGATCCAAAGAATCAAAATGTACTGCTTCCCTTTGTCTTGTTTCTTGAGATAGAGTAACCAATCTAGTGGTTGTATCCCAGCTCGTTCCAGGTTCATTGAAACCAATATGGCCGTTTAACCCCAAGCCCAGCACTAAGAGGTCTATGCCACCTACCTGTAAGATTTTCTCTTCATACCTCTGGCATTCCTCTAGAGCGTTGTCAGTACTCCCATCTAATATATGGGTATTCTTTGCCTGGACATTTATGTAGCGAAAAAGATGGGTTATCATGAATTGATGATAGCTATATCTTGAACTTGCCGGTATTCCATGGTACTCATCAATGTTGAACGTTACGATATGGGAAAAATCGAGTAACCCTTTTCTATAAAATTGGGCTAACACCTTATACATGCCAATCGGAGTCTTCCCTGTAGGCAAGCCGATAACGGGATTCTTCTGCGCTAATATCTGGCGAGCTACCATGAGAGCAGCTTCGTAACTTAGTTCCTGATAATTCATTTTAATAGTGATTGTTTCCATAAAAGTATTAAGCTAGCAGCCCATCGCCTCCTTTATATTGCAGGTTATTTACATCGATCAATCTAAACTATAATAATTTCACCAAACCCCCCTTAACTTTTCTATTGCTTCCAGCTTGGGAGGAATCTTAAAAATTCGCTCCGCTCGGCGTACTTTTTTATCAAATAATCCAATATCTTTAAAACCACTTGCGCTATTGATACAAATTACTGTATCTTTTTCCTTAATTTTGCCCTGGGTGCGTGCAACTACTGTTCCTGCTAAGGCTAACGCTCCGGTTGGCTCAGTGAACACTCCCTCTCTAGCGGGAAGAGATGCCCACATTTCGAGGATTTCCCGCTCGGAAACAGTTACCATCCATCCTTCACTCTCGTGTATTGCCTGAAGAACAACGTCACCAGCGATTCCCGGATCCTCGACAACCGTTCCCGTTGCAACTGTCTTTTTCGGAGTTACGGGAGCAACACGTGGGACATTACGTTCATAAGCAAGAGAGATTGGTGCTACATTCTCTGGTTGAATTCCAAGCAGGCGTGGAGGTTTATCAACAAGCCCCATAGTGTGGAGCTCCTTGAACCCTTTCCATACACCCAAAGCCAGAGTACCTGATCCTACTGGTACGGCTACAACATCCGGAGTGCCAACATCTTGGACAACTTCATAGGCGATGGTTTTGTATCCTTCTACATTGAAAGGATTGGCGGAGGACATAGTTGTAAGCAGGGCCCAACCAAACTGGTTACTGGCCTCTTCTGCTAATCTGTGTACATCTGATTCTACAGGTGTATCTACTAAGAATATAGTTGGCTCGAAACTTGCCGTATGCAAGAATTTCTCTCGTGTAGGATGATACATAAAAACATATAGATGCATCCTGCCGAGTTGAGAGTAGAGAGCGAGAGATCCGGCAGCATTACCGCTGGAACCCGTAGTACATTCCTTGTGACCAAGCATCTTCTCCGTTGATATAAGTAAAGCAGAGGCACGATCTTTAAAGGAGCCGGTTGGGTTTCGTCCCTCATCCTTGATGTAGAGGGTTATTCCTAGTTGAGGACCGAGCGATCTGCTCAGCAAACACGGGGTTCCCCCTTCTCCAAAAGTCACACGATTTTCTACATTCGGTAAAACTTTAGCAAATCTCCAGATTCCTTGCTCTGAAGGGGTCATAATATCCGCGATCGAGCGCACTTTACCAAGTTCATATTCGGCAAACAGAACGCCATCGCGATTTTCGCATGTATAAGTTCCAAACGGGTATTCCTTTCCACACCCAGTACATCTAAGCGTTATTTGTTCTTCTAGCATCATTTGCTCCTTCTCTATTAGTATCCTACGCTTCACTGTCCCACTGGGATAGTAAGGAATTCACCTCGGTTGAGGAGGATTAAATTATCAATGGTCATTTTGATATATGGCTTGGGATTGATGTACGTCTTCGTCCATAAATCCCAGTGGATAGGAAGAACGCGGCTTGGATACACGATACGGGTTGCTTCAATAACCTCCGCAATTGAAAAATAATATTTTGCCCTTGGGGGGTTATTTCCTAATGCAACTACGAATACATCCGGCGCATATTGTGTAGTGAAATCTATCAGAAGCTTTTCATCGAAAAGAGAGTCACCCATAAAAAGAATGGAGGCTTCAGTAGAAATAATAAGATAACCTACTGGTTCTTTAGAGAGAGGGTCATGAGTTTTTATTACTGTAATTCTCAGATCAGCTAACTCAAATGATTGGCCGGGCATTACTTCACTAATCTTTATATGAAGACCATCAAAGACCATGTTCCTTTGCAACCGGTCGATAGATGGGCTAGGTCCTGCTAGGACAACATTAGGATTCGACTCCAGGATCGGGCGAATCGTTGCTGGATCACAGTGATCCTCATGCTCATGGGTAATCAAAATTAGATCACATGCACGCACTTCCTGAGGCGCGATCATAGGCGGAAAACGGCGTTTCCATTCCTTTGATGACCAACTAGAAAAAAATGGATCAACTAATACTAAATTATTATGTGATTTAACTGCTACGGTTCCTCCCCCAAGAGGCCAGATGCCAAGTTTCCCTGGGGAAATGCCTTTTTGAACGATTTCCTCGTAAAGAGATCGTTTCATTCAAAGATCACCACACCTTTCATGTACCCGTCAAGTCTTTTTTCGATCAAGCCACTCGTAAAAGCATCGGGCAACTCGTCAATAGTAAATGTATGTGTGATCAGAGGATTTACGTTAATTGTACCTTTCTCTAATAATTTGATAGCTAACGGATATCCATTAGTATTGTCTGCTATTCCAAAGCAATTGAACTCGTTAAGCACAAACTTGAGCATCGGTACGGCGATAGGTTCGTCGCTGTACACCCCATATAACAATAACGAACCGCCTTTTCGCAGAATGGCTATCGCTTCATTTAAAGCCTGTGAAGAGCCCGCCGCTTCGATAACTACATCCACTCCTCTTCCTTTTGTACGCTTTAAAATTATTGATTTAGTATCTTCATGAAGAACATTGACTGTTAGATCGGCACCATACTCGGCTCCAAGAGCCAAGCGTTCATCCCGCGTTCCCATAAGATAGACTTCTGTTGCTCCACTTAGTTTGGCCAATTTGGTAAAGAATAAGCCAGCGGGGCCTGGGCCAAAGACGGCTACAGTTGCCCCAAGAGGAAGCTTCAGACGTTGCATTGCTAAGACCGGTCCTGCTAGCGTATCAATCAGTCCGACTGCAGGCCAGGGGATACTTTCAGGCAGGATGTGACAATTTTGTTCCGGCGCCACAAAATACTCAGCATACTCACCGTGTGCGTTAATCATTCCTATAGTTCTTAGTGAATTACATAAGCTATACTTACCCTGTCGGCAATACTCGCACTTACCACAATAAAGAATAGGAGATACCGCAACATAGTCACCAACTTTGACATCCATTATCCCAGTTCCTATCTCGCGCACAATACCTCCGCCCTCATGTCCGATGATTAAGGGTGGGATAATCTTAGAAAACTCGCCCTTATAGATCCCCAAATCGCTTCCACAGATTCCAACCGCTTTAGTTTCGATTAGTACTTCCCCTCTGTTTGGACTTGGACGTGGCATATTCCAAAGCTTCAAATTTCTGGGACCCTCATATACTACAGCTTTCATCTACAGTTCACCTCGTACTTTCATCGCATTGAATAGAATAATTCAACGCGAAATAGTCATCTATGACATTTACTCCCTCTATGATCAATATTGACACCTCTCCTGCGATATGGACTACGTTATGCCACACCCCCGCCCGTAAAACTACAGGTTCCCTCAGATGAAACGCATGAAGAGACGTATCCTCATTTGGGTCATTGGAAGCAATAATCGCTGCTTTGCCCCGCAATGGGACGAACACTTCGGGAGTATTAGGGTGACGTTCCAGGCTATCTACCTGTTTAGTTTGGATTGTTAGATACCCAATTTGCCATCCACTAGATATCATCTTAAACAAGAGGAAGAAATCAAAAACTTCTGGTTCAGACACTTCAGGCCGTTCGCCATCTGATGGTGTAAGAATCCGGCCATAGGAATCAAATTTATCCTGAGACAGACCCTCTATTGGAAGATGTTTAACGCCGTTCATCATATTTTACAAAACATCTCCTATTTAGGCTAAGGATATCATCAGTCATCGCGCTTAATAAAACCAATAAAGGCTTTCATGTTTAGTTGATTTAGCCTCTCATTTGTTGGGCCAAACTGATCCCACCCTCGCAGCGAGTAATACTCATCGATAGCCTTGTGCAATTCTTCCTGCGAAATAGATTCTCCTTTACTACCCCCGCGAGGAAGTGGTTCCAAAAGTCGTTTTGGTAATGCATTATAATCATCCTGGCGTCTATATCCCTGTCGCGCTGCGCCAATTTTAAGTAGATTGAAGTTACGTTCTCCGATAAGCAACATCTCCGGTACACCAATTTCTAACCCAGTAGCGGCATATATAGCTTCCCTGATTCTCGGATACGGGTTATAGCCCATTGACATAGCGCCATCAAATCCTACATAAGTACAAACTATTGCAGAGTTCGAGAATGAAGCTAAATCTTGATATATTTTTGTATAACGCGCTTTGTTTTTCCATTCAAACCTGCTTATCGGTCCATACACACCAAGCTCTGGAGTGACGTATTTACCCAACCCTTCCATGCTGTCATCATGCAATGCTTCCATATGCTGACCGCCTCGTGGTGTCGTTGCATAACTGATGGCAACTCCTTTCTTGCCGCGAGGGTCGTGCATTGGAAGCTCTTGGCCCTTGATATGCATTGCGAAGTCAGCTCCAATTTCTGCTGCGACTTTGTCAATCCCATCAGCGAGTATATTCCCTAACCCTTTACGGTGGGCAATATCTTCAATCAATTTTACAATTGCTTCAGGATCTCCCCACTTAATGGAGTCTTTAATCAATCCTTTCTCACTCGCTTCCATAGCAAAAGCGATGGACACACCAGCGCTAATCGTATCAAGCCCATATTGATTGCAGAGTTGGTTGGCAAGGCTGATCGCCCTTACATCAGCATTCAGACAATTGGAACCGAACGCTGCCAGCGTCTCGTATTCCGGCCCACCATACCGTTCTTCTATATCTCTTCCCTCGAAGGATCCTTTGACGACTCGTTTGCAGCGGATTGGACATCCAGTGCAGTTGTCCCGGCCAACGAGAATCTCCTTGAACGCAGTACTTACACCGTCGATCTTATCAGCATCATCGAACACACCTTCCTGGAAGTTCTTAGTTGGGAGAATTCCTTCTTCATTCAAAGCACTTACAGCTGCCGCTGACCCCCACTTCCCAAATTCTCGAATGTTAGCGTTTTCCATCAGTTCCGCTACCAAGCTCTTCCGTACCTCATTTAACATCTTTTCATCATGTAGGGGTTTCTGTAAGCCTCCTCTCACTACAATTGCCTTCAAGTTTTTAGACCCCATTATTGCTCCGAATCCTGGCCGGCCTATTGCTCTACTCATGTCATTTATTATGCATGAGAATTTGACAAGGTTTTCCCCTGCTGGCCCAATGGACGAAACCCGTCCACCCGGATATTGTTTTTTAAGAGCCTCTTCTGTCTCGCCAGTATTAAGCCCCCAAAGAGAGCCAGCGTCGTGAATTTCTAGCTCGCCGTTTATAAGAGAAAGGAAAACCGGCTTAGGAGCTTTCCCACGTATAATGATCCCATCGTATCCGGATGTTCCTAGCTCATGTCCGAAAAAACCCCCCGCATACGAATCGTTCAGAGCCCCAGTCTTCGGCGATTTTGCAATGACTGCATGTCGCCCTGCTCCCGCAATCCCAGTGCCTTGAAGCGGGCCGGTATTAAAGATTAGAAGATTATCAGCTCCAAGTGGTTCTTCATCCCCTTTAAGCTCTTCCAGCAAGATGCGAAGGCCTACCCCTCTACCCCCAAGATACTTATAGTACCATTCTTCTGGAATATCGTAGGTCTCAATATTTCCTTTATTGAGATCGATATAAGCATACCGGCCGAATACACCTTTCATCTACTCCTCCTTTCTCA
>QMLZ01000096.1 GCA_003646995.1 Deltaproteobacteria bacterium
CAGGAAACGGGCCATGCCGCAGCTGGGACCCAGTTTTTCTGAAATCTGGCCGGGAATACAGGACAAGTTCAAGGATATTGGTAGGCAGAAGTGAAAAAAGGAAGTAGAAAATTTATCCTTTCAAAGCTCAAAAGCGCACCTACGGGCAAGAAGGTAAGTCCTCTGCGCACCCTGGGCGATGCACCCAGCAAGCCCTCCTGGCTCAATGCGGAGGCCCACATCGGAAGCCTAAAAAGGATCGCAAAAGATCTATTGGTTGACCTGGAGATTTCTCGCGACCACCAAGACACCCAGTATTTCCTTAATAGTATTATTCAAAGGCATGGCATAAAATCCTGCCTCGCCTGGCACCATCCGCTCATAAAATCAGCCGGAATCCCCGAGATGCTGGTTTCAAAAGGAATTACTTTTCGAGACACATTCCGCAGCCACGAGGATTTCAAGGGTTATTGTGCTGAAGCAGACCTAGGCATTACCGCAGCCGATGCTTTAATCATGGAATCAGGCACTCTGGTTACACGGGCAAAGAGGGGCTGGGAAAGGGGGACGTCTCTGTTGCCCCCAGTTCATCTTGTACTTGTTGACGCCGCAAGAGTCCTTTCCCGTATAACCGACCTTCCCGCCGTGCTGACTCAATGGTTCACCGCTGGGAGTAATTCACCAAGCGCCATCCATCTAATCAGTGGCCCCAGCAAGACGGCAGACATTGAATTTACCCTTGTCCTTGGTGTTCACGGCCCCAAGGCTGTATATATTTTGGCTATGGTTCGCTAAGCTACCTTTCCAACCCGGTTCGTCCCACTATTACCTTGCTTGACATCTAATAAAGCTGATGCGAAAATTAAAATAATAGTTCACTCCTGGCAAGCTCCCCTATAACCTCCTAAACACAGGAGACAAAGAGGTGGCCTCAAACGACCTGGGCTCTCCGCGAGCCCATAGATTGCACAGTAAAGAGCTCCTCCGCCTTTTCATTCAATACACACCTGTTGCTGTGGCTCTCTTTGACAAGGAGATGCGATACCTTGCTTACAGTAAACGCTGGATAACAGACTTTGCACTTGAGGAAGATGATCTCGTTGGGCGCTCTCACTACGAAGTTTTTCCCGAGATTCCTCCCCATTGGAAAGAGGAACATCGCCGATGCCTGGCCGGGGAAACAATAAAAAAGGCCGAAGAGCCCTTTCCCAGAAAGGATGGGTCCACGGACTGGGTAAGACGCGAACTTCACCCGTGGTACGACCTGGAAGGACGGGTGGGCGGACTCATAATGTTTGCGGAGGTGGTCACCGAGCGGAGAAAGGAACGGGAGGCACTAAAGAAAAGCGAAGAAAAATTCTCAAAGCTTTTTCAAGCCAACCCCCACGGTATAACACTAAGCACCCTTGAGGAAGGCAGGTATATTGAGGTAAACGAAGCCTTTTTGCAGCAAATTGGCTGGCAGAAGCATGAGGTTATCGGTAAAACCTCCATGGACATAGGGCTATGGGCCAATCCCCAGGACAGGGAAACCGCCAAAAGAATAATAAAAGAAAGGGGTTTTCTCAGGAATTTCCACGTTAACTTCCGTCGGAAAAACGGAGAGGTGTATCCTTGTGAATGGTCCTGTGAGGTTATCTCTTTGGATGGGGAAAAATGCATACTCTCTGTGGTTACCGACATCAGTGAAAGGATCAAAATTGAACAGGCATTAAGGGAATCAGAAGAAAAGTACCGGATCATCGTGGAAAACGCCAACGACGCGATCTTCATTGCACAGGACGGGGTGGTGAAATTTCCTAATCCAAGAACACTGGAATTGGTTAACGTATCAAGAGAGGAGCTGGAAAAAACCAACTTCATTGAGTTTATTCATCCCGACGACCGCCAGAGAGTACTGCAGAATTATGAAAAAAGGCTTAGAGGGGAAAAACTTCCCAGTACCTATACCTTTAGAGTCATAAGAGATCCCGATGAAGTCCGAACGGTTGAGATCAGCGCTGTGCTCACGCAATGGGACGGGAGGCCTGCGACCCTGAATTTCCTGAGAGACATTACTGAGCAGAAACAACTGGAAGCACAACTCCACCGCGCCCAGAGGATGGAGGCAATAGGTACACTGGCAGGGGGTATAGCACATGACTTTAACAATCTACTTATGGGCATCCAAGGGAATGCTTCACTCATACTCATGGACCTCAAGCCGGACGATCCCCTTGCCGATCGCGTTAGGGACATCCAGGAGTCAGTAAGAAGGGGTGCAGAACTCACAAGGCAACTCCTAGGGTTTGCACGCGGCGGCAAGTACCATGTTGAGCCCACTGACATAAACAGGCTTACAAAGCAGACATGCGATCTTTTTGCCAGAACCAAGAAAGAAATCAAGGTATACGAAAAATACCAGAAAGACCTGTGGACCACCGACGTGGATCGGACTCAGA
Source organism: Deltaproteobacteria bacterium (assembly GCA_003646995.1). Next base: position 2,421 of record QMLZ01000096.1, read on the forward strand.
TCGAACAGGTTCTCCTCAACATATTTGTGAACGCCTGGCAGGCCATGCCTGGCGGAGGCGAGCTTTTTGTGGAAACTGAAAATGTCAACCTTACAGAGAACTACGTAAAAGGCCACGAGGCCCTGCCCGGCAGATACGTGAAGATTTCCATAACCGATACAGGCGTGGGAATGGACGAGTCTGTAATGGAACGCATATTTGACCCTTTTTTCACCACCAAGGAATTGGGGAGAGGAACGGGTCTTGGACTCGCCTCGGCTTACGGTATCATTAAGAGCCATGGTGGCCTAATCACTGTTTACAGTGAAAAAGGCAAAGGGAGCACATTCAACATTTATCTTCCCGCCTCCGGGTCGCAAGTGGTGCAGGACTCAACCACTGCCGCCTCTCAGCTCCAGATGGGCTCTGAGACGGTGCTCATAGTGGACGATGAGGAGACTGTCTTAAAGGTAGGCGCAAGAATGCTGGAGCAACTGGGCTACAGGGTCTACAAGGCCCAGAGCGGCAAGCAAGCACTTGAGGTGTTCAGGGAACACAAGGAACAAATAAAGTTGGTAATCTTGGACATGATAATGCCCGGGATGGGCGGGGCGGAGGTGTTTAGCACCATTAAGTCCGAGAAGCCTGATATAAAAGTTCTTTTGTCAAGTGGTTACAGTATGAATGGGCAGGCACAGGAGATATTAAGGCGCGGATGCGATGGATTCATTCAAAAACCTGTTGATTTAAGTAAGTTATCTAATATAGTCAGAGAAATACTTGATGCTAAAAGGCTATAGCCGTCTTTATTGCTTGGTATCTGTCCTTCTGTAGACTCACCTCAATCATTTCCTGGTATTCATCAATGGCAAACTTATGGGTCAGCATGTCCTCAACCCTTGTATCGCCCCTCCCCATCATCTCCAACGCCATTTCAAAGGCATGCCTCTTTGTCCCTTGGCTTTCATTATAGCCATAGGCATACGCCCCCTTTATATTCTGTATCTTTAACCACAAAGGAGTGAGATCAAGCCTTGCGTCTTTACCGATACCCAATACCACTATGGTGCCCATGGCCTTGGTAACCCTCAAGGCCGAATTTAGGGTCCGCCGGTGCGCCACCACATCAAAGACCTTGTCAAAACCGCCCATGAGAATCCTTTCCCCAATCAGGGGCTTATAGGCGCGTCCGCCGGTGATCTCCTGGGCCTTTTCAATTATGCCTCCGTTGATGACCCGGTCGGCTCCTGCCTTTCTCACATAATCCGCATGAAAGGCAGAAGGTTCGGCAACAGTAATGTCACAATTAACACCCAATCCCCTCATGACCTTAACAACGAGGGTGCCTATCACCCCACCACCTCCCTTTCAGGCCTTGCCAGTTTTGCCGCAATACCATAGGGTATCCCGGTCCCCAGGCAACCAAATAACCCCCCTGCCGAAGCAACCACCCCGGCCTTCTGTGAAGACTGAAAGCCCACAAGTCCGAAGTAAGTAGTGTCTCCACCGTCTACCACATACAGCGCGTCCTTTCCCACCGCCTCCTGGATACGTGCCACAAGCCTTGCCGGGTGAATGGGATGAGAGGGTTTTTCCCTCTGTTCGAACTCGCTTACCATGAATGACCTCGCCGCACCACGGAGGTCATTTATCCACCCCTGATGCTCACCCTTCTCCACAAGTTGAACAAGCTCAGCAAGGGTTGTCCCCATATCTCCCACAAGCCCCACGTCCGAGCGCCTGTTTCTGTCTATCTCGTGGGGGTCAATATCGATTCTCACAACCTTTGCGTCAGGAAATAGCTCTCCGAACTGCAGCGACCAGTTAAACCTAATGCCCGCAGCAATAACCACGTCTGCTTGAGAAAGCCCCATCATCAATCCTGTTAGACCCGTGTCTGCTATGGATAGAGGATGGCCGTCTGGAATCGCTATTTATTTTTGGGAAAGAAAGTTGCCGTAAAGTTCCCTGGCACAGTCGGGGCATATGCTATGGCTGAACTCGGCCTCGGAATGCTGGCTGATATATTCCTCAATTTGGCTCCAGTAGCCCTTGTCGTCCCTGATCTTCTTGCACCTTGCGCATATGGGAAGCAAGCCTCTCAGCGTCTTGATCTGCGCAATAGCCTGCCTCAGTTCAACAACCTTTTCCTGTAGCTTCCTGTTGATCCCTGAAACCTTTTCCTTTTCTTTTCCAAGTAGGAACTGGAAGTAAAAAGTTTTTCTGATGTAGTACTCTATTGAATAAGAGGCAATCATTCCCACCAGGTTTGCGGTGATAAAAAAGAAATTATTGCTGATCAATATGTGCAACGGGACCATTAGGACCCACAGGGCGACCACCTCGTAAAGCACGACTATACCCCAGCAAGTGACCGATATCATTATGAAGCGGGTCCTAAATACAGTATAACCATACATGAATACCAGGATTAGGCCGGCATAGTATAGCAGGTTGGCCGGCCTGGGTGCCACAACGATCATGATTATGATTCCCACGCCTGCCATAGCAATGATGGTGAGCAAGGAGGCCTGCCAGTATCTTTGATATCTCCTGGAATAGGAGAATCCGAAGACGAAGAAGACAACAGGGCAGACCACAGCGTAACGGATCAGCCATGCTATGTACTTGAGGTGAGGGAACAATATGGCGTCAAGGATGCCGAACAGGGCGTAAAAAACACCCCCCAAAAACACTGTTATACGCGTGAGCTGTAGGGCATTCTCAAAGTAGGACTGCAGGAAGTCTTTCTCCAGCGCGGCGTCCTTGCCTGTAAAACGCAGGGTAATTCGGCTGTACTCCATGAATATCCCGGGACTTAAACCCTTTAAGGGTTGAAAAGATTGTTCATGACCAGTAGATTCATTTATAAATCGGACTTTTTCTCAAATATATAAAAGATTATGTTACCCAGACTGGTCACCCTCGTATCAATCCTAATACTTGTTTTTAATTCTCCTGCCCTTGCCAGGCTTATAAAGATTGCCACGTATAATGTGCAAAACCTCTTTGACCTGGTCAGACAGGGGACCGAATACCAGGAATACATACCTAACAATAATTTTTCGTGGAACAGGGATACCTACGAAGTCAAGTACAGGAACATAGCAAGGGTCATAGCAGATATGTCTGCAGATATCGTTGCCTTGCAGGAAGTAGAATCAAAGAGGGCGCTGGATTCCCTGCGAAACCAAGTCAGGGCAAGGGGTCTTTACTACCCATACCTGGACATTGCTGAGTCCAGGCCCACAGCAGTGAAATGCGCCATACTCTCCAAATTCCCCATAACCTGGAGGAAAGAGATAAGAGTCCCCATTGCCGGGGCGAGGAATATACTGGCCGTAAAGCTCCAGGTGGACCACAAGGTCTTGCTGATTTACGTGAACCACTGGAAATCAAAGCGCTCACCAGAAAGCCAGAGAATCGCCTGCGCAAGGGCTTTGCGTAAAGCTGTGGATCGGCTCCCACGGGCAACCGATTACATCCTGCTCGGGGACTTCAATTCCAATTACAACGAATGTTACACCCTGGTGAACCACCCGGAACTCAACGACACCAATGGAATAACAGGTATCAATCATATCTTGTTAACAATCAAGGATGGCCGAATGACCACGGAGCATGATTTACTGACTGATCCTTCAGGCAAGTACCTTTACAACCTGTGGCTCGAGCTTCCCCCACACCGGAGGTGGTCTTACAACCTTTTCGGGCGCAAGGGAACACCCGACAGCATCATTATACCCTCTTCTCTCTACGATAACCGTGGCATCTCTTATGTTGACAATTCTTTTGGCAAATTTGCCCCAACGTATCTTTTCAGACACCACGCCATATTTCAGTGGCAGAGAGCACAACATGGAAAAGGCAGGCACCTTGGTCGGGGTTATTCAGACCATCTTCCTATTTTTGCGTGGTTTTCTACTACTCCGGGCTGATAAGCCCCAGCCTAAGGGTATTCAATCCGATAACTGTGCCGCGCTGACGCAACATTGCCGGGTCTCCACCCATGGTCCACGAATAGGTCTTTTCCACACCTTCCCCTGCTGCAGCAACCAGGCCGTCCAAAAGACACCCATCGCCCTGTTTTCTTACAAACCCAACCACAGCAAGCCCCACCCCCCGTTCATACCATGTGGCAAGGCTCTGGGCCACAGAGGTGACCTGATCAATGCTGGGAGGGTTTTCAACACCAGGAAAGCGCCGGGCGAGATCGGTGTATTCCCTGAATACCACGGACTCCCTCACAGCCGATTCTCCGGCCACAAGCAGTCTCTCGGCTATTTTCCCGCAAGTGAAGGTCTCCAGGACGGTGGCACTCAGTCCCCTGTCCCTGAGTAGGCGGTTCACCACTCCTTCCAGTGTCTCCTGATCCGCCCCAAAAATCTTGTTTCCGAGCCGGGCCCTAATCTCCTGCTCAACAGGCTCGATGAGACGAAGGGCATCTCCTTCATCCCTCGCCTCGGCAGTTATCCGGATCTTGATTTCTCCTGGTGAAGCAAGCAGGCCAATATTAGGGTTTTGATACTTCCGGATTATGTCGCCAATAAGGGTATCAACCTTGCTTTCCCCTATGCCGGCCGCCTTCAGCACACGGTAGGTCACGATACTCTTTTCAAGGGCAAATCGATTCCTTATCCATTCGGCCACCTTATTATTCCACAGGTACTTCAGCTCCCTAGGCACACCGGGCAGGCAGATAACCGGCTTTCCATCCACCTCCTTCACAAAACCCGGGGCAGTACCTACCGGGTTGTCTATGGCCTGTGCCCCCTCTGGTATGTATGCCTGCTTTTTGTTTGAATCGGGCATACGGTATCCATATCGGCTGAATATCTCTTCTATTTGGTCCATGAGATCTTTCTTAAACACAAGCCGGACCCCAGAGACCTTTGCAACGGCCTCTCTCGTAAGATCGTCTTCCGTAGGACCCAAGCCCCCGGTGGTGATGACAAGATTGGAGCGGTCAAGTGCGGTGCGCAGAGCCATCAGCATGTCTTCAAACGAGTCTCCCACAGAGGTTCGAAACCGGACGTCAACCCCTATCTTTGCCAGCTCTGCCGCCAAAAAGGTGCTGTTGGTGTCCTGGATTTGCCCCAACAGCAACTCACTACCGATGGTGATAATTTCGCATACTGGAAGTGAAATGGGTGAGATCAATACAGGTAGCTTCTCCTCTTTCTTTGCTGTCTCCCTATGATGATGCCGATAAGCAGCCCGCACAGCAGTACCAGGGCACCGAGAGCAAACCATTTCTTCTTTTCCGAATACCTATACTGGTTATTTTCCCTGGTCAGCCTCTCGATCTCTGATTGGCTCTTTTCCATTTCTTGCTTTAGCACGGCGTATTTCTCTTTAAGCTTCAGGTAGTCCGCGGCGCCCTGGCGCAGGCTTTTATACCGGCTGGACACATCTTTGAAGGCCTTGGTGGTATCGTCCAGTTGCTTTTTTAGGTCAGAATTTTCCTGCTTAAGTTCCAGTAAATTTTTTTGGATCTGGTTCAATTTATCTTTCAACCTCAGGTTTTCTGCCCGCAGTGTCTTGGCCTGTTTTTTCCATGGAAGTCTTTCCACCAGGTAGCGGCTGAGGACCCAACCCTCAGGTGGAGGCTCGCCTTTCCCCAAAACCTTTACATGCGACCAGTCTCCCTCTGTTTCCATGACTTCAAGCGGTTGACCTGAAGGAAGAAGGCTGACGATTTTGTTTTCGGTGCTAGGCCCGGTTCTAAGGGTAATCTTGAAAGAGTCCGTAACGTATGCAGTGGCTCCAAAGGATGGTGTCCAAAAGGCCACAATGCACAGGAACACCCCCAATCCCAGCAGCGCTTTTTTCATAATCTGGCCGTCCTTTCCGCTTTGTTAATATTATGCCCGCCCCTTGTGCAACAAGCAATACGGTGGATAAACAAAGCACCAGTGATAGAGTGATAAAATCACCGGCTGTACCTACCCATCAGCTCGCCTTTGGCCAAGATATGACCCTCCATTGCATCCAGCAGTTGACTCTTGGTCACACCGGGTTTCAGGTCCAAAGTGGTATCCAGGGCATATATCTTGAAAAAATATCTGTGCGTTCCGCCCGGCGGACAGGGCCCTCCGTAACCGTAGTTCCGAAAGTCATTGATACCGTGGACCGCGCCGTTGTCGAGGTTCGGCTGGGAGGGAATCTTTTCCGGCAGCTCCGTTACATCGGGTGGGATGTTGAACAAGACCCAATGAACCCACGTACCCATGGGCGCATCGGGATCATCACATATCAACGCCAGGGACTTGGCCCCATCGGGTACTCCCTCCCAACGAAGAGGGGGAGAGACATCCTCTCCGTCACAAGTATACTTAACAGGTATGTTTGCCCCATTTTCAAATGCTGTACTAGTGATCTTTATCTCCATGCTTTCCCCTCCTTTCACAACGCTCAAGGGATACAGGGAAAATAGCGCGACCGTCAATATTCCAAGCAAGAGAGGCCCTCCCAAGATTTGCCCTTTACACATGACGCTCACCTACCCTTCTTACGCCTTTTAACCGTGGGGGCGCTATTTGTCAACTGCCCCCTTTATTTTCCTGAGCACTCTTATATCAGTGATGATGGTCGTGGGATACTGCCCGGCATGGTCCTTTTCAAGGTATTTAACCATGTCCCATATGGTATTCAACGCACCCGCCACGCCTACAAGTGCCTCCATTTCCACCCCGGTCCGGGCCCTTGCCTTAACATAACACTTGACCTCCACCATTTCGCCGGTGATTTCAAAAGTGAGCTTAACCGTGTCCAGCGGGATCTGATGGCAGTGGGGAATCAACAGGTGGGTCTGCTTCGCAGCGTTCATCCCAGCGATTTCCGCCACCAGAAACGGATCTCCCTTCTTGATATTGCCTTTTCTTACTTCCTCAATGGTGGACGGCGATAAGCGGATTCTACCTGCTGCTTCGGCCTCCCGCAATATTACCGGCTTCTCTGATACATCAACCATGCCCATCTCAAGAATTCTCCAATCGCAGTTCCCTCTTTTTTGTCGCTTCTTTCTTAATCCTGTCAACCGCCTTAATGAGCGCTGGGAATACGTGCTCCCGGGTATCCCCTCCCACAGCAACAGCCATCACTTCTTCACCCACAGACAACCTGCCCGGATTACATTCCACCACAGCATCTACAATTCCAGGGAGGCCTTTGGTCTCCCTTGCAATCCGCTCCACTGCTTCCAGGTCAAACGTGACCTCCATTGCCTGTACAAGCGCGCCATCCAGCGAGGTCTCACGAACCAGCCCCAGGTGTGTGGCAATCATCCCCATTTTCCCCAATTGCGGGTGCCCCTTTATTTTCTCCAATACCTTATTGACAAGCATACCTCACTCCTTTTCCCCATTTTCGTCCAGGTTAAATAATCGCCTTGTGATATCCAAATAAGTGGCAAGGGTGGGCCGATCAGCCCTTTGCTTGAGGAACAGTATGGGATCATTCAGAATCTTTTCCGCAATGGAACGGCTCAAGGTGATCAGGGCCTCCTTTTGCGGGGCACTCAGGGAAGACAACAGTCCGCTGCTTCGCTCCAGCTCCGCATGAACAATGGATTCGGCCTTCTCCCTCAGGGAGATTATGGTGGGAACGACTGCCAAGGTCTTGAGCCACCTGTCAAACTTTACTACCTCTTCTTCGATGATGCTTTCTGCCCTGGCGGCCTCTTTTCTTCGTTGTTCCAGGTTCGACTCAGTAACCCCTTTTAAATCATCAATATCAAAGAGGTAAACATTGTCAAGATCATTCACG
>QMLZ01000097.1 GCA_003646995.1 Deltaproteobacteria bacterium
AAAACTGTTCAAGAAAAAAGAAAACAAAAGGTTAATAGCAGAGCAGCATATGAGAATATTCAAGGCAATTAAAGCAAAAGATCCTGACAGAGCCAGAAAAGAAGCAAGCTCTCACATAGATTTTGTAGAACAGGAGATAAGAAAAATAATATTAGAAGAATTGCCGAATACTTAGATACCCCTTATTGCTCAGCCTTCTTTTCCGCATATGTCAATACCATTCCTCCATCAAAAAGCAAATCTCCACCAATTAAATATTTGGAAAACCGAGAGAATCCAAAAATAAATAGATTCCCAACCTCTATGGGTTTCATCATCTCCTTTATCCTGGAAAACCCCATCATAACATCACGCACTACTTCCTCTGGTGTAATTCCCCGCTGCTCGGCCTGCGCCGGTATTTGCTTCAAGGCCAGCGCAGTCCTTACAAAACCTGTACTTACCGTGAAACCGCGAATCTTTCCTCCTCCTTCAGCTGAGATGGATTGGGCCAGGGCCCTGAGCCCGAATTTAGTTATATTGTAAGCCACCTTGTTCAGCGTGCAAATGTGAGCATGAACCGAGGCCATGTTCCCGATGGCCCCCGTACCATCACTGCTCTGTTTCATATGGGGAATCGTCAATTTGGACAAATAGAAAGGGGCCCTAAGCATAAGCCGAATCATGTAATCAAATTTCTCAATGGGAAAGTTCTCAATGGGGTCAATGTGCTGAATCCCGGCTATGTTGGCAACATACTTAATAGTTCCAAGCTTGGCCGCCTCTTCCACGGCCCGCTTTACATCCTCATCCTTGCAAAGATCCGTTTTCACAAAGATCATCCTCCCACCCATCTCCTTGGCCATCTGGACCGTCTTTTCCCCTTCTTCTTCATTTATGTCCAGTCCGACCGTCGTCAAGCCATTGGCCGCGGCTGCAACTGCAGTAGCCCGCCCTATACCCATGGAGGCACCGGTGACTATGCATACGTTATCAGGATTAAAGTTATCATCGTCCAGGAGCAAGATCTCCGGTTTTTCAATCCTAGGTTCACTTATATCCATTTCCTACCCTCCCATGCATTGGTTTGAGCAACTAATCTCCTGCGATGCGGTACCTTAAAACCTTAGTGGTCTACTTACAATGACCAATATGATACTGGTTACCCCTTTGACAAAAATTTCAATATTGCGTTTTTCCTTTCTTGTATCTCTTTAAACAAAATGGTGTAATGATTCGTTCCCTCCAAATTTACGAGCCGAGCTTCCGGGATTTCCTTTACCATCCTCTGCGCCGCCTCTTCCGGCAGAACCAGATCATCTCCTGTCAGCAGCCCCTCTGTGGCCCTCAGGATCAATGTGGGGCATTTTACTGAATGGTAATAATCCGATATGTCTATGCCTACCAGACTGGCACTTTCTTCATCTATAGTCTCTGGCCTGATCACCGGCCTAACCTTGCCGCCTTCAAGTTCTTCTACTTCATAACGGTAGTAAACATCCAGAGCCGGCATCCATGGCTGAAGGAACGGGGCTTGCTTCATCGCACCAACGTACTCTTCAAACGACGAGAACACTTTGCCCAGCCTGTCCAGAGAGGGTTTAATCCCGGCAAAAACTTTTGCGAACTGCTCTGGGTTTAGTTTTCCTCCACCGTCCACTAATATCAGGCTGTCTACCCACTCGGGATATCTGGATGCAAATACGACAGATATGAACGCCCCTAGGGAATGCCCCATTAAAACAGATGGTTTTAATCCCAGATCCTCAAGAACTCCACGGATATCGTTGCAGTGGATATGAATAGAATATCCCTTTTCAGGCTTGTCAGACTGCCCACGTCCTCGCAAATCCATGGCAATCACTTTATGCTCCGGTATTAATTCCGAGGCAATCACGTCCCAGCACCGGCAGTTGGCGGTAAGGCCGTGGATACATAAAATTGGCTTGCCCTTTCCCTCCCAGATAGCTACCTGTATAGACACTCCTTCACCTTTTACTTTGCGCATTATGGGCTCGGCCATTTTCCCCTCCACATAGCTGAAAAAATTTGTGTTTAAGACTTCAGAAAACCCGATGACTTTAGCCCTGCCGCTGCCGTGATGCATAGTAGCGCATGTCACCCTGAAAAGGCAAGTTCCACAGACTAGGAAAACTTGGAAACTTGAAGATACAAAGGTATAGCAAATGCAAAAAATTTCGGGGGCTGCCATGTACTGTCTCAACCCCCGAATGTGTTCCATGGGCCCTATTTAGACTTACTAGCCAAACAACACCTCGTCCCCGGCCCCCACGTACAGGTCACTCACAGAGGTATACCTTCCGGTACCTCTTACCACAGGATAACCCAGCTCGATCATCTTTTTCACGGCTGCAAGACCAGTGCAATGATTGCACGCCACTTTCTTGAAGTTGTACTTGGCCATCCCTGTTATAAGATGAGCGCGCTCGGGTTTGATGGGCCCAAAAGGCGCAATATGAAGCCCACCGTAAACCCCGTACATATTCTCGCCCCCGGCTATCTTTTGTTGTGCAAAATCGGCAAACTTCAGAATTCCCTGATGGCAACAGCCGGTCACGCACACAATCCCTTTGTCTTTTACGTTAAAATAGAGGGACTGCTCACCCCTCACACGGATGACAATCGGAAGATCAAATGCGACACCAGCGCATCCATCAAACAGCTTGTTGATGGTACCGGGTTTTAGTTGTACCAGTTTACCCCTGTGGGGGATACGGTTTCTTGCATGGGGAGTAATAAATTCAGCTCCCTTTAGAAAATGCATACCTTCAGGGTAGAATGTGCTTGGAATGAAGATTTTGATTTCAGGGTTGTACTTTAGCACCGTCTCCAGGCCCCAGTAGTGATCTAGATGCTCGTGGCTGATGAAAAGAAATTCGATCTCCCCTGTCTTGAGCATCCTGTCAATTCCTTCGCGCTTGAAGCACTCGTCCATGTAATCGCGGTTCCATCCAGTATCTAGCAGGAACTTGTGATGGGTTCCATCTAACATTTCAACATCGATTAAGGAACAGCTACCAGCAGCATTCTTTGGATCCCATGGTATTACCCACTGGTTGGTCTTGGGCCCCCCAGCCGCTTTCATCTGGTTGATCAGCTTCTTGGTGTCATACCAACCAAGCTCTGATATACATCTGATCCTTACGCTCTTGCACTGCCCTATGTCATATTTGCCGCTTGCCAAGGCCCTTAGTGGTTCATGAAAGACGATCCCTCCGAGGCCTAGGACGGCGCCGCCAATCGCCATGGTTTTGATGAATTCCCTTCGGTCTAGTTCTTTCATTTCAACCCCCGATTTAAGGTTCATACCAACTCACCCTAAACCTATATATAATATAAATGTGCCTACGTCTCACCCCCTCTCTAGTCCGATTGGACCTTGGCAGCTATACCCCCTCCGCGCTTTGCGCCAGTAGGGCAAAAAACATATACCCAGCCAGTCCTTTGACTGAGTCCCCCAAAGACTAAAACGTAAATACCTTTGCATCCCTTGACATGTTGATCAGGTCAGGAGCCCCGGCAAATTTCGCCGTTTCAACCACTTCGTCTTCACCAACCTGGCGGTTCTTGGCACAAGGGATTCAGACGAAGATCGGCACCTTGTTTTCCAGCAAATATTCAAAGTATGTTTTGGCCTCATCCCCGGTAGGGGCCTTTATCTGGTCCATCATCCCGGGCTTGGCCAAGAAAACAGCGTCATCGGTAAGAAACAGGTTAACTTCATCCCCTTGCTCCTTTGCTACTTTGGCAAGTTGCATTACCCTAGTAACACGAGTGGGATCCTCAGGCCCCCTTGTCAAAACAAACAAGAATTTGCTCATAGTACCCCCCTTTCCACGTGTGTTGTACAATCCTGGTTCGATGCCTTGGCTGACCCATGAAGGTCCCCCAAAACCTGATCCTCAGCAGGCCATCTCCAGCCTTACTCTCACCCCCTTTCCATAGGAGATCACTGTTATTAGCTTCTAGAGTCCTTACCGTAAAGAGAATTCAGCTGAATTCCCCTACGCCATCCACAATACACCCTGGTGCGGTCAAACAACAGAGTATTTCGGTCCCCCACCCCCTTCCGGGGGAACCCATGTAATATTCTCGTACGGATCCTTAATGTCGCAAGTCTTGCAGTGCAGGCAATTGGAAAAATTGAGTTTCATTTCAGGGTTATTGGTTGCCTCATTCAACTCTATCTCATATACGCCAGCAGGACAAAAGCTTACACAGGGATTATGGTATTCTTGGGCACACCTGTTGTAACAAATTTCTAGGTCACCTATTTTGAGGTGCGGTGGCTGTTGCTCCTCATGTGTAGTACCTGAATAGTAGACATCGGTCTGCTTGTCAAAAGTAACCTTTCCATCATACTTAATGTTTCCCTTGGCCTCCTCGGTCGGGCTCTCGGTTCCGTATACATCCTTCACAGGCCTCAAGGAAGTATGATCGGGGCTCGTGGAGATACGCTCCTTCAGTATCTTGCCGCCAAGCAAATACTGCAGTCCACCCTTTGCCAAGCCTGCCCACAAGCCCTTTTGAAAGCCCTGGTGAAAGTTGCGGACCTTGTAAAGATCCCTACCAACCTGGCTTTCAAAAAGCCTCTTTTCATAATCTCCAAGTGCCCTTTTCGAAAAGTCATCTTTTAAAAGGGCTTGCAAAATTGTCTCGGCTGCGAGCATCCCGGATTTCATTGCAACGTGTATCCCTTTGATCTTCTGGCTTATAAAGAGGTTCGCTGCATCACCGACAATCAAAGCTCCATCACAAAAGCACTGAGGGATAGAAAAATATCCGCCGACAGGAACCGTCTTCGCACCATATTGGACGAGCTTCCCTCCTTCCAAGAGGTTAGAAATGAACGGGTGTAGTTTGAATTTTTGAAATTCGCGATGGGGGTCAAGGAAGGGGTCTTTGTAATCCAGCCCGACTAAGAGCCCTATAGAAACCATGTTATTTTGCATGCCGTATATGAATCCACCTCCATACGTATCAGGTTTGAGCGGATAGCCCATCGTGTGAATAACATCCCCGGGATTCATCCTCACCCCCGGCAACTCCCATACCTCCTTGATGCCAACAACATAATTTGACGGATTGCGACCCTCGTCCAAGTGAAACTTTTTAATGAGGCCTTTGGTGAGATTTCCTCTGGAACCATCCCCAAATACCGTCACCTTTGCATGAAGATCAATCCCTGGTTCGTAATTAGGTTTTCTGGTGCCATCCTGGCCTATTCCCTTATCACCTGTTCTAACCCCTATCACACGGTCGCCATCATAAAGTACCTCCGTAGCCGCAAAACCCGGAAAAATATCTATCCCGGCCTCTTCGGCCTCCCTTCCAAGCCATTCGACAAGCTTGGATAGCGACACCACGTAGAACCCATGGTTGTTAAGCGGCGGCGGAACAAAAGGAGCCTTTACCTTTCTGCTTTTTGTCAGGAAACAAACCTCTTCTTTGGCCACCTTACCCTCCACTGGTGCCCCTCGATCCAGGAAATCCGGTATCAATTCCTGAAGAGAAACAGGATCCATCACGGCCCCTGATATGTTATGGGCACCTACAAATGCCGCCTTCTCAAGGACTGCTATAAGGATTTCCTCTATCTTTGATCCTTCTGTCCCCTTTTCCACCTCCTCATTGTGTTTTCTTACGAGACTAGCCAGATGGAGTGCTCCGCTGAGGCTGGCGACTCCCCCACCCACAAAAAAAACATCCACCTCCATGATATCTCTGCCTTCCATGATCCTCCCTCCCTGAAATTATGGAAATCTTTTTCAGAAGGCAGCCTCTCTTGCTAAGCATCCCCATCGCTCTTTTTTTACACCCCCAAAAATTCACTTACCTGCGACCAAACATCTCTTACGCGGTTTGCTGAATGAGAATTACCATCAAATTCAATTATGCTCTTGCCTTGAACCATTGCCTTTGTAAATAAAGGGTCAAAGGGAATCCTTCCCATCAAATGCACGCCTTTTGCCTTTGCCAAGGCCTCGATCGCCTCTGTTGCGGTGGGATTCAGGTCGAATTTATTTACGCACAACAAGGCCGGGACCCTAAAATGAGAAGCAAGCTGAACCACCCTTTCCATATCATGCTTGCCGGATACGGTGGGCTCTGCCACCACCAATACGGCGCTCGCCCCGCCTATTGAGGCAATTACCGGGCACCCAACACCCGGGGGACCATCGGTAATAATAAGGTCAAGACCCTCGGTTTCAGCCAATTTCTTTGCCTCTTGGCGTACCAAGGTTACCAATTTTCCTGAGTTCTCTTCCGCTATTCCCAGTCTTGCATGCACCATGGGACCGAACCGTGTAGCCGAAATGAACCACTGGCCGCATGTATTTTCTGGAAAATCAATGGCCCCTTCCGGGCAAAAATAATAGCAAACACCACAGCCCTCACATTCGATGGAGTCCACCACGAAATCCTCGCTTATTGCATCCCACCTGCACAGCTCGCGGCATAGGCCGCACTGTGTGCACTGTTCCTCATTAATAACCGCGGTATGGCCTCCTGTGAAATCATGTTCCTCTTTGACCGCGGGATCCATTATCAGGTGAAGGTCCGCTGCATCAACATCTCCATCACATAGAACCTTGTTCCGAGACAAGGCAGCAAAGGCTGCCACCAAACTCGTTTTGCCTGTTCCTCCCTTACCACTTATAATCACCAGCTCTTTCATGTCATGTTAACTCCCTCTCACGCTTTCACTGATCTGGCCATAAAGAGAAACAAATCTGTCCTTCCACTCTGGCATCACTTCCACCAAAAGCTCTCCTCTCGAATAGCTTTCTGCTATCTTCCGATCAAAGGGAATTTCCATTAGGACTGGTATGCCTTCCTCTTGTGCATACCGCCTTACCCGATCATCCCCAATATCAGAGCGGTTTATAACAAGCCCGTGAGGAATGTCGAGGATCTTTACAGCACCAACGGCAAGTTTAAGGTCATACAGCCCAAAGGGTGTAGGCTCGGTTACCAGGAGTACAAAGTCTGCCCCCTTCATGGCAGCTATTACCGGGCAGGAAGTCCCTGGCGGGGCATCTATGATTGTGAGCTTGTCGGGAGCTCCAAGTGATCTCACCTTGCGTATCAAGGGTGGACTCATGGCCTCTCCCACTCGAAGGCTACCGTGGATAAATTCAATGCCATTGTAATGCCCCTTTTCTACAATCCCAATCTCGCGGCCTGTTTCACCTATGGCATTCTCGGGGCACACCTTTACACATCCTCCACAGCTATGACATAACTCGTGGAAGGTCAAAACAGTCTCACCTATGACCACGATGGCCTTAAACTGGCATATTTCAGCACATTTGCCGCATAGGGTGCATTTTTCTTCATCTACCACTGGTACTGGAACCGTAACAATGTCCGAATCCTCCATCTCGGGGGCCAGGAAAAGATGAGCATTGGGCTGTTCCACATCGCAGTCAAGAAGCTGCACCCCTTCCCCCAGTGATGCTGCTAGGTTCGTCGCCACAGTGGTCTTTCCCGTCCCGCCCTTTCCGCTTGCAACACTTATGATCATTCTTAATCCCTCAACATGTTTAACTATTTGGCTCGCTAGCCTCGCCTTTGCGGGTTTCTCTTACCTGCTTTGTCATGTAGTTATTCAATGCCTCCTGCATTGTTTCTCCAGCCAGAAATGCGCAGTGTTCATCTTCTTTTGGCAGGCCACCTAATTTGTCCAATATGGCCTCTCCGGTAACAAAGGTAAGCTCATCCGGCGTCTTGCCAATGGCCATCTCGGCAGCAAATGAGCCGCATACTGCACTTGAGCCGCACCCATCCGTCAAGAAAGAGGCCTCTTTAACCCTGCCATCTTCAAATTTCAGAAAAATCTCCATAGTATCCCCGCACTTCCCAGTGAGACGGGCATACCCATCGGGATTCGGCATCCTTCCCATATAGCGCATATTCAGCCAGCGCTCCAAGCCTTGCTCACCGTATGCCTTTTTGGTTTCCTCGTAGATTTGCTCTTGAAGCTCAGCTACAAACTCATCAAGGTCATCTTGCATCCGAGCAATCCCCCCTTTGCAGTTTATTCCCGCGTCATGGCAGTACCACACTTTGGACATTTTACATCAAAGCACGGTACGCCTCTCTCGTGGGGCACTTTCTCCCCACAGTTAGGGCATACACAATAGCCACCAGGGCCCATGCCTCTGCCTCCGCCCATACCTCTTCCCATTCCTCCTCCGCGGCCTCCTCCCATGCCTGCTCCTTGTGGTGCCATACCGTCCCTCCTTCATTTTGGGTTAATAACAACTTGGATGTATCAGCCCCGGGGAACACCCAAGGCCTATTGTGCACTCCTTGTTGTCTCTCTCTTCTCTTCTAATGCTTCAACTATTCGGTCTACAATTTGTGAGAAGGCCTCCCTAAAAGCTGACCCATCCTTCTCGAGAATATCCATCTTTCCGGCATCCCCATTTTCTACCACATCGATCTCTATGGGAAGGCTACCCAAGAATCTTAGTCCTTGCTCCTTGGCCGTAAGCATACCGCCGTGCGCCTTAAAAAGCTCTATTATCTCTCCGCAATGGGGGCACTTGAACCCACTCATATTTTCCACAATGCCCAAGATCTCCATATTTACTGTCCGGCAGAAGTTGATAGACTTTCTCACATCTGCAAGGGAAATCTCCTGAGGCGTAGTGACGATTAGTGCCTTGGCATCTGGTATAGTCTGTGCCACAGTAAGGGGCTCATCCCCCGTGCCAGGAGGGGAATCAATAATTAGGTAGTCTAGGTCCTCCCATTCAATATCAGCTATGAACTGACGAATGACGCCGATTTTCAATGGGCCGCGCCATATGGTGGCCCTATCCTTGTCGTCCCCCATGAGGGGCTCAATGGAAATTACGTCAAGGTTTTCTGAATAGTGTACAGGTTTGGCCTTCCCCTGCTTGCTTCCAGGTAGGATGCTACCCTTTAGGCCGAGTAATCTCGGAATACTGGGGCCGTGGAGATCAACGTCCATTAAGCCCACCTTGTAGCCTCTCTTTGCCAAGGCTACGGCAAGATAAGCGGCCACACTGCTCTTTCCGACTCCACCCTTTCCACTCATGACGAGTATCTTATGACGTATATGGCCCAGTCTTTCTTTTATCTCCATGTCTTGCTTTTTGTGTTCATCGTCAAATGCGGGCATGCCACAACTTTTTCCTTCCTCTGCCATTATCTCTCTTACCTCCTTGGATTAAATTACAATTGTTTGGACCTTTCCCTATAGTAAACTCTCGTCATTTCCGCAAGTTGCTCTTCCCCGCACCCCGGCATAACGAATCGGCCATCACACAGGGAACCATCGACATATGCATGTACCACTTCGTCAGCCTGGCCCGATATCCACGGAATGACCTTTATCCCCGAAGCCATCAGCATGTTCCTGAGTTGGGAAGATATGGCTCCGCAAATGAGGAGTTCAACCCCCAAGCCCTTCAGCTTATTGCACCTCCGGGTCACATCAGAATCATCTATAGATGTTTCAAAAAGCTTCTTCTGTCGCCTCCCTTGCACATCTACCACCATCAATCTGGAAGCGCTATCAAAAACTGGCGAGACTTTTCCATCCCAAACGGGTATAGCGATCTTCATGGGCCACTAAACCACACTGTCCGTCGTTTATTCGCTAAGAATCCCATGGGGCTTCCATGAAAAACTTCTTAATGATCACACACGTTCTGGCCCGTTGCCAGAGTCCCCATCAGATATTGAGTTACCGCTTCCTCAGGATCCATCTCCGGTGCCCCAGTTACTACGCGTATGCCTTTCTCCTCAAACAGGCCCAGGGCCCTCCTCCCCATGCCGCCAGCAATTACCACATCAACCCCTTGCTCTGCCATCCAATTCGGCAACACACCTGGTTCATGGGGGGGAGGAGTCTTTGCCTCCTTGCCCTTGATCCGTCCATTTTCCACATCTACGATTAGGAATGATTCACTATGGCCGAAATGAGGATTAAGCCTCCCTCCGCTTACAGGGACAGCAATACGCAGGTGATTTCCTTCAAGGCCAACGGGCCGGGTTTCGTCTCCCGGGCCCGGCCTATGATAGCCCGGCTCCTTCCCTTGAGGACCAGC
>QMLZ01000098.1 GCA_003646995.1 Deltaproteobacteria bacterium
CAGGTTACCCTGTCCCCCCACTCCAACGAAGACAACTCTTTTTGTATCCATTTATACCTCCAAAATTCACTAGCATCCGGCCGAAGGATTACTTGGACGGCAGGATAGCGTTCTCTGGGCAAATTTGCGCACAAACCGCACAGCCTATACACAAGTTCTGGTTGATCATAACCTGTTCCCCATCCAAATACATGGCAGGGCATGCGATCTTATTAATACAGTCGCGATGGTTTTTGCATTTATCCAGGTTTACATAGAAAGGTCTTGCTTTTCTGGCCTGTCCAATGGCTTTGGCAAACAGCGGACAGATCTCTTTGGAAATAATGACTGATATGCCGTCGTATTCCATGGCGGCCTTCACGGTTTCTATGGTTTTCTTTACCTTGAAAGGCTTCACCACATGGACATCCTTTACGCCGCACCCTTTTACGAGCTCTTCAAGGTCTATCCTTGTTCTTTCCACACCCATGGGGGTGGTATCTACCCCTGGATGGGGCTGGTGGCCAGTCATGGCGGTGGTTCCATTGTCTAGAATTACAAGGGTAAATTTATGTTTGTTATGCACCGCATCGACTAGACCGGTGATTCCTGAATGGAAAAATGTGGAATCTCCAATGAATGAAACCACCTTTTTGTCCGTGGCCTCCGCAAAACCACAAGAAGAGCTTACCGAGGAGCCCATGCAAATGAGGTAATCAGCCATTGAAATGGGCGGCAAAACTCCAAGGGTATAGCAGCCTATATCAGTTGGGTGTATTGCGTCTTCGCCACAAACCTCCTTAACAGCATAGTAGGTAGCACGGTGAGGGCATCCTGGACATAGGTTTGGTGGCCTGGGGGGAAGCTCTGGTATTCCCGAAAGATCTACCGGCTTGGGGGCCTCGTAAGCTACCTCAAAGTACTGGGCAATGGCCCGGCGTACCATTCCGGGGTCATACTCGAAAAGCCTGCTCAATTGTCCCACGCCTTTGCCTTTGATGGGTTTCAGGATGCCGAGTTCCTGGGCAATGGCCCGCAAATCGTTTTCCATGACAGGCTCCAGCTCTTCCACCACAAGGACTTTATCAACTTGTTCTAAGAATTGTTGGATAAGATTCTTTGGAAGGGGCCAAGAGAACCCCACATTTAGAATACTCACCTGATCACTGATCCCAAGGTCGGCAACTGCATCATTAACGTAATTAACGCTTACGCCATTGGCCACAATTCCCCATTTTCCATCACCAATGATTTGGTTCGTAGGCCAGTCCTCTGATTTCTTTGACGCCTGATCGAACTTTTCCAGTAACAGCTTATGAAGCTTCCTTGATACCGCTGGAATGGCGACAAAGTGAAACGGATTTTTCTTGAATTCACCTTTGGTCTTTATGGGTTTGAGCTCACCCAGCACCACTTTTCCCCTTACGTGGTTGAGGCGAGTGGTGGTCCTCAGGAGTACAGGCAGTTCCAATTCCTCTGACAACTCAAAGGCCATCATCGTCATATCTTTCATTTCCTGGGTGTTGGTGGGCTCTAGCATGGGAAGGCTGGAGAGGCGCGCGTAGTAACGGTTGTCCTGCTCGTTTTGGCTTGAAAACAGATAAGGGTCATCAGCCGTCACGATAACCATGCCTGCTTTTACCCCTGAGTAGGCCAGCGTCATCAAGGGGTCTGCTGCCACATTCAAGCCCACATGCTTCATGGTGACCATGGTGCGAAGACCACTTACAGCAGCCCCAGCCCCTACTTCCAAGGCAACTTTTTCGTTGGTGGAGTATTCGAAGTAGAGATCCGTCTCCTGGCTTATCCTGAAGAATTGTTCAGGGATTTCAGAAGAAGGTGTCCCCGGGTAACATGTGGCAAAGGAAAGGCCCGCCTCAAGGGCACCCCTTGCAATCGCCTCATTACCCAGCAAGAGCATTTCCATACCTGGCGAATCAGTCAATAACTTGTGCATAATTTTCCCCCGTTTTTAAATCTTAAAGCTTTCTTCTCTTCCTGCATATTTTTTCCTTAACTTTGGTTTTTCAATCTTGCCAGTAGGGTTTCTAGGCACCTGGTCAAAGAATACCTTCTTAGGGCGTTTATACCTAGGAAGTTTTTCGCAGTACTCCAGCACCTCTTCCTCGCTCATTTCTTGGCCTGGCTTTAGCTGAATTATGGCCGTAACGATTTCACCTAGCCTTTCATCAGGCACTCCTATGACGGCAGCATCCTGGATCTTGGGGTTATCAAGCAGAAAATCTTCTATTTCCACTGGGAATATATTCTCTCCGCCTGAAATAATGATATCCTTTTTTCTGTCAACAAGCCAGATAAACCCGTCTTCATCCACCCTTGCCATATCACCGGTTAATAGCCAACCGTCTATTATGGTGCTTTGTGTTGCCTCGGGATTCTTATAATACTCTTTCATGACACCGGGGCCCTTTACCATCAGCTCTCCGGGTTGTCCCTTTGGCACGTCTTTTAAATTTTCATCTACAATCCTGTACTCCCAATCAAAGCCAGGAACGCCTATGGCACCTACCTTGTGGGTGTTTTCAATACCGAGGTGAACACATCCTGGCCCGGTGCTCTCGCTAAGCCCATAGTTCGTATCATAGTCATGGTGAGGAAAGACCTTCTTCCAGTTCCTAATGAGGCTGGGCGGAACAGGTTGGGCGCCTATGTGCATAAGACGCCACTGATCCAGATTGTAGTCCTGCAGTTTCAGTTCACCGCGCTCGATTGCTACGAGTATGTCCTGGGCCCAAGGAACAAGCAGCCACACTATTGTACACTGCTCCTCTGAGACGGCTTCCAGGATCCACTGGGGCTTGACCCCCTTGAGAATCACTGCCCGTGCCCCAACTATGAAGTTGCCAAACCAGTGCATCTTGGCCCCAGTATGGTAAAGGGGTGGAATACACAGAAAGTTGTCTTCATGGGTTTGGTTATGATGGCGGTTTTCAACAATGCAGGCTGCTTCCAAATTCCTGTGAGTGAGTAATATCGGTTTGGGCTTTCCTGTTGTACCTGAAGTAAAGTAGAGGGCCGCATCGTCCAAGATGGTCAGCGGAACTTTGGGATCGGTGGGTGAGGCCGCATCTAAAAACGGCATATAATAATCGCAGTAGTCCGGGGTGAGATCTTCAGGACCCACAAAGACAAAGTGATCAATGGTCTCCAGGTCTGATTTAATCTCATTCAACCTATCAATAAACTCTTCGCCAAATACTATTGCCTTGGCTTCAGCTATATCTGCGCAGTACTTGATATCCTCTGCGGTAAATCGAAAATTCAGCGGCACTGCCCACGCACCGGTGCGGAGAATGCCGAAATAAAATGGTAGCCATTCGAGGCAGTTGACCATCAGGTGGATAACCTTGTCGCCTTTCTTGATGCCTTTTTGAATGAGCGCATTGGCCACTTTATTGGCCATGTTATCAAACTCTTTCCAGGTCATTTCTACCCGCTTGCGTTCAGCGGGTTCACGTTCTACCAACGCTATTTCATCGCCGTACATTCTGGCATTGCGCGCCAAGATCTCAGTTATAATCATGCCCCAGGCCCCTCCTCGAAGCTATATTTTAGCTACAAAGTGACTGTAATTAAAGGGAAGTTTGGTGTCAAGGGAAATTTGATTAGCGCTAACGTGTTGTGGGGGGACCAATTGCTATCCTTCTAATGTCAAAAGCAAGGCCTTTTCCATAGGTAAAAAAGGAGAATCGGGGAACGCCACTATGAATTCTTTGAGCACCCTTTTGGAGTCCTCGACCTTGTTGGCCAACCGGTAAACCCGCGCTAGATTTATCAAAGCCAATTCCCGGAAAGGGTTGGCCTTTTCTTCGCTGAGGGGTTCAAGTAATTGAATGGCCTGATCAATTTCCCCTTTTTCCTCATAACATGCAGCAAGGGCCATTTGGGTAAGCATGCGGTAGTTGGGCTCATCTCCAATTTTTGACAAGAACTTCTCGTAAAGAGCGATTGCTTCATCGTACTTTTTTTGTCGGTAAGCTGCATAAGCTGCTTGGGAGAGGGCAAGGCGAGATGCCTTTGAAAGGGAATACCTATTTATTACCTCTTGGAAAAGCTGTTGGGTTTTTGTCCATGCCTTGGCGTCCGTGGAGGGTTTCATGTTGGAAGCCAGGGCCTCATAAGCCACATTGTATAGTGCCTGAGCCTTCCTGTTGATATGACGATAGTAAAAATACCCGGCCATATAGAGCACAAAAAGGCTGGCTACAATAATACCCGCGGCATAAAGTTGTCTTTGATGCGTTATAATCCAGTTGAAGAGCCTGCTGGATAAGGTGAGGAATTCGTCGGGCTCTTTAAGAAGTTCCTTTCTCTTGATCTTTTTCTTTTTCGCCATTTTTTCTCACGTAGAGCCGGGGCAACATGCGTAGACCCTGCACGTAATAATAAAGTGGAAGATCAGATAGCAAAACCGCCCTGCACAGTCAAGGAAAAAGGCCCTTGCGTTTTGAGATGTCAGTATTTTAGAGTCTGACATAAGAAATGGATACTATGGCCGGACGTAAGAGTACATCTGAGAGATCATAATTACCAGAGTGTAAAGGGATGACTTAGTAACAGAGAAGGGGTTGGAGGCCAAGGCGTTTCAGATCTGATATTATGGCTTGGACGATTGGTTAATGGAATACCTTGATCAATTCTTGAATTTCTTGGGTGCGCTGCCACCGTGGTTGGTATACATTTTTCTTGGGATTAGTGCATATGTGGAGAATGTTTTCCCACCAATACCTGGTGACACTATCACGGCTTTCGGAGCATTTCTTGTAGGGGTGGGCAAGGTAGGATTTGTAGGGGTATACGTTTCCACGACACTGGGCAGCCTTACAGGGTTTATGAGCCTTTTCTGGGTCGGCATGAAGCTGGGCCGCGCCTATTTTTTTGAGCGGGATCACCGCCTTTTTAGCGCCAAGGACATAGCCAAGGCAGAGAGGTGGTTTAACAGGTACGGTTACCTGTTGATCTTGCTTAACCGCTTCTTACCAGGGATTCGATCGGTTATTTCCATATCAGGAGGTATCTCACGCCTAAGCCCAGGTAAGGCAGCTTTCTTTGCGCTGATTAGTTGCGCTGCCTGGAACCTCATATGGATAGCAGTGGGGTATTCCATAGGGAACAATTGGGATGCCATAAAGGATACCATGTCGCGCATAATGAGGCGATACAATATGGTAGTCCTGATATTAGCTGGTGTGACGGTGTTAGTTGTTCTTGTGAGGGCATACATTAAGCAGAACAGGAAACCGCGGAAGCCCTAAGCCCGGTGGGCTTGTATGAAACAGTTTTCCTACTTGACGAGTCGTGTTTACTGGCTTATATTTTCGACGCCTATTGCTTTGAAACAGTGGGAAGGAGGTGGAAAAGCGGTTGGTACGTGGTTGTAGCCCGACGACCCCTTTGAAATCAGGGAGGCCGGAAGGGCAGCGTGAGGGTACTTTTGGAGGCCCTGGATAACTCAGGGCATAATTCAACAAAAGGAGGTCTGGTTATGAAAAAGGTACTGGTATTTGCACTGGCACTAATGTTTGTGCTGACGGCTTCGGGTCTGGCCCTTGCCGGGAACAATCCCCTAAAGGCAAATGAGAAGAAGGTTCACAAGAGCTTCATCTCGCAGATTCCCACGGATCATCTTATCGATGTGTTTCAACTGCACGAAGTGTGGAAGAAGGCTATGGCGGACCCAGCGTACCGCAACAAAATTTACTTAATTGATGTTAGGACGGATTCTGAATTTGACGCATTCCATATCGAGGGAACCGACCATATCCAGGCTGGTCACATGTATGTCATTCCCAAGAAAATTAAAGATCCCAATACCCCAATTTACATCTGGTGCCGTACGTCCCACAGGGCCAAATACGTTGGTGGCTTTCTTTATAAGTATGGTTACAAGAATGTATATGTGGTGGTGGGAACAACTAAAAATGGAAAGAAATATCATGGCGGGGTAGTAGGATGGGCTGAGGCAGGATATCCTTTTGTCAACCAATTTACCGGTAAGTTTTACATCAAGGAATACCGTAAACACCCTTCAAAAGCTGAAATGTCTTACCGCATAAGGATGTGGCATCCTTATTAAGATAAGGGGTCAGAAAAAGATATAACGAAAAAAGAACCCGGGCAACATCCCGGGTTCTTTTTTGGATGCCGACCTGGTTCAAATCGGATTCAAATTTTGACAATTCAACCCCCTCTGTTTAGACTCAACAAGTTAAAATAATGTAATAAAACCTACAAAATTAAATCATTTTTGTAGGATTGTATACGACTTGGTCGATATAACATATTGATCTAATGGGAAATTATGTCTTTTTTTAAATGTAGGTTTCCAAAAAATTTGCTTGACAAAAAAAATCTGAAGGAATATCTTCAGAATCATATCTACCATGTAGCTTTTTGTGCAGATTTTAGCTTTTACAAAGGGGGGAGCTATGAGTAACAAAGAGCTCTTGGAGAGGGTTGAGGAGTTAGGTATCCACACGATACGTATAGAATTCTCTGATATGCACGGTGTTAGTAGAGGGAAACTAGTACCGACCTCACGGCTCGAAGAAGTTTTGGAGGAGGGAATCAACTGTGCCAAGCCGACATTTTCGTTGGACCTTAACTATAACATCCCCCCTGGTACTGGTACGGCCGATGAGGTCAACTATGAGGATATGAACATAGTTCCTGATCCTTCCACATTCACAGTTATCCCCTATCAAGAAGGTGTCGGAAGGCTGATTGGCGACATCTATGCAGACGGTAGGCCCTTTCCCTATTCGCCAAGAGGACTTCTTAAGAGAGTAGTGGAGAGGTACAGACAAAAAGGCTTTATTCCTGTTGCTGCTAGTGAACTGGAATTTTTTGTCTTCGAGTCTGAAGGCGAGAAATTTCAATACTATTGTGACAAGCCGAGCAATGTTTATACCGTGGGCCCACGGAGCGATCCAAAAGGTCTTCTCGTGAACCTCCAGAACACTCTCATGGAGATGGGGATTGATGTCCTCTATATAAACCACGAGTTTTTTCAAAGTCAATATGAAATCAATTGGAGGCACAAGGAAGCCCTTAGTATGGCAGACCAAACCTTTACCTTCAAAATGGTTTGCAAGGAATTGGCCTTTCTCCGTGATCTTTTTGTTACTTTCATGGGCCGCCCAAAAGACGAGATGGGTGGCAGTGGGTATCATATGCATTTCTCTATTGAAGATGCAGAAACGGGCAAAAATCTTTTTGATGATCCCAGCGGCAAGGAGGGCATGTCTGAGTTAATGCTCCACTTTATTGGTGGTCAGATGGCTCATGCCAAAGCAATGACTGCTTTTCTTGCTCCTACCATTAACTCTTATAAACGTTATGTGCTTAACTCCTTTGCTCCTTATTATTTGGCATGGGGACTGGACAATAGAACAACCTATATCAGAATTCCAAGGGAAAGAGGCGCTGCCACCAGAGTGGAAAATAGAGCCGCATGTGCCTCTGCCAACCCATATCTTGCACTCGCTGTTGCGCTTATTGCCGGGCTGGATGGAATAGAAAAGAAACTGGATCCAGGAGACTACTACGTAGGTGACATTTACACCGAAGAACCAGGGAAATTCGATACTGTGCCTTTTTATCTCCACGAAGCAATAGAAGAGCTTAAAAGAGACGAAGTTTTGTGCGAAGCCATTGGCGAACAAATTATCAATAACTACACAGCAGTAAAAATGTCAGAAGCAGAGAGATTTAGAACCTATGTTACTGAATGGGAATTTAATGAATATTTTTATCATTTGTAGATCGAGGGGGTTTTTATGTGCGGTATTGCAGGCATAATTGCCAAGAATTCCGACACACTAGGCGATGACCTTATCAATATGCTTAGGGAATTAATTCATAGGGGTAAAGATTCCACAGGTATTGCCGTGTACGAAGAAAGAGACAATGTGTGCTTGAGGGTCTCTTTGAGAAATCAGAAATATCAAGAGGAGTTGGAACGGATAATTGAACACAGGGCTAAGATTCTGGATAAAAGGATTTATCCTGGGAAGGGAGTATTCACATTTTTTGAATCTTCAATAAGCATTTCACCAGAGGAAGTGGCCGAACTCAACTGGGAGATAGATACCCACCCTCATCTTTGCGTACATTCCATTGGCAAAAAGATAAAAGTGTATAAGGATGAGGGATCTGCAGAGGAATTACAAGAAAGACACAAGATCGAGGTAAAGCATGCTACTCACGGAATAGGCCATGTCAGGCTGGCTACAGAAAGTATCGAGGATATAAACTTTGCCCATCCTTTTGTATCTTATATCCTTCCGGAACTAGCTATTGTCCACAATGGCCAATTCACCAATTATTTCAACCTTCGGAGAAAATTGGAAAATCTCGGCGTCCGCTTCAAGACAAATAACGATTCCGAGATGGCTGCTCATTTTTTGGCCTACTATATGAAAGAAAAGGGCATGAGTCTAGAAGAGGCTCTTTGGCTCGGGCTCGACACGTTTGACGGAGTATTTACGCTGTTGGTCAGCACCCCGGATCAGGTTGGTGCAGTTAGAGACCGCCTCGGTATTAAACCCTTACTTTACTATGAGCAGGACAGTTCTTTGGTGCTTTTTGGCTCGGAGCAAATATGTCTTACTCCTATTGTCTACGATGTTTATGCAACCGAAATGGACCCAGGAGATGTTAAGGTATGGTACGTCTAGATCTTACAGGAATGAGTTCCAGAGAAGTAAATCGAAAACTTAGAGAACTTATCAGATCAGAAAGTCATATAGAGGTCATTAATCCCCATTCAATCCACAATTTCGCTACCGCATTAATAGGCGAGGGAGTTATTACTGTACACGGGAGTACAGGTTTTTACACCGGTGGGTTTCTGGATGGTCCGACCTTGATAATAAAAGGAAACACTGGATGGTATACCGGTGACAACATGATGTCAGGTGAGATTATCGTTGAGATGAATACAGGTAGCAATGCTGGGCCATCAATGGTCGGAGGAACCCTTTTGATAAGGGGTAACAGTGGCAGTAGGGCTGGCTGGGGCATGAAAGGCGGTAATCTGATTGTTTGTGGAAGTGTGGGAAGGTGGACAGGAAAAATGACACTGGGCGGAAGGATAATTGTGCTGGGTCAGGTGGGCGAGGGTGTCGGTGAGTCAATGTATAATGGTGTCATCCATACTTTGGATCCGTCTGTGGAAGAAAAGCTGGGGGGTAACGTGAGAGTTATTCCCATCAGCGATGAGGAGAAAAAGGAAGTGGAAACATTATTCAAGAAATACAGTATTGAACAATCTGTAGACGATTTCAAAAGTGTCGTGCCAGAAACATATGGCAGACATGAATATATATTGTTCAAACCCACTCATAAAATGAGGCAACAGTGATGGGATCAGAGGAGAAAAAGGTTAAGGTCAAAGATATTCAAAGAGGGGTCTGGAGCCCCGAAGTCATCTCCGAGATAAAATATAAGGCTGAGTTCGGCAAGCACCGAATAAGAGGCTGTGGAAGTGTGAGGAGATTTCCTAATTTTGACGATCTGTTGGTGCTCCCTGCCCAGCTAACTAGAATGTCCATCGACACCTATAGAGAGGACTGCAAAACCCAGACAATCCTAGGGTCAAGATATGCCAAAAGGCCTTTGGTTATTGAGACGCCCATTATGATCTCAGGGATGTCCTATGGAGCCCTTAGCAAAGAAGCAAAGATTGCACTTGCCAAGGCCACAGACATTGTTGGCACTTCCATTAACAATGGCGAAGGAGGATTGCTCCCCGAGGAAAGAGAAAACTCATACAAGCAGGTGGTTCAAATTCTACCCAGCAGAATCGGATTCTCTTTGAGAAATATTGAGGCGGCAGATGCACTGGAAATCATTGTTGGTATAGGCGCAAAGCCAGGATTATCTGGTCACCTCATGGGTTCAAAGATAACCAAAGAGATAGCCCGATTCAGACAGCTTCCGGAGGGCATAGATCTTCACAGTCATCCAAGGCATGGTGATATCTTTGGCGCAGATGATTTGTGCCTAAAGGTCGAGGAGTTGAGAGACGTGACAGATGGCGAGATACCGATATTTATTAAGATTGCGGCAGG
>QMLZ01000099.1 GCA_003646995.1 Deltaproteobacteria bacterium
CAACGTTTATGATCAGCCCAAGGCTATGAAGATGTTCAGAATACTCCACTAGCCTCTGTCCACCCCCGTAAACCATGAGATTGCCGAGGAGGTGGGTAAACAAAAAGGCGCAAAAAATCAGGCCTGTGGCTGCCATAACCAGCTTCTTGCCTATGGAAGCCGCAAAAGTCCTGAAAAACCAATTCATCTCAACCTCCTAGAGGTAATGTCTAAATTCGTCCCCACGCTTTTATACTCTTATGACACCTCTGTCAACACCCCAGTTGGAGAAGGCAAAAACCATCAACGTCGACTCCTGATCCCTTATTCTCCTTCTTTTAGGTGTACAAGGCCTTATTTTTGGGCCACTCTATCACAAGACCTTATGGGCCAAGTATGCCCTGATACCAATGTCCCATTTTTTTCATGTGCACCTGCAATGCCATTAGGGCAGCAGGAGTAACACCGGAAATCCTGGAAGCCTGTCCCAGTGATACGGGCCTTATCTTGTCAAGCTTTTGCCGGACCTCAGTAGAAAGTCCATGCACCTTGTAGTAATCAATATCCTCGGGGATACGCACCTGCTCCATGTGCCGCATCTTTTCTACATGTCTTTCCTGTCGCTTGATATAACCCTCGTATTTGATCCTGGTTTCAATCTCCTCGGCCACCTGCTCTTCCACATCTGGCAGTCCAGGATCAAGAAGCCGTAAGTCTTTGTAAAGGATCTCGTTTCTCCGGAGAAGTTGCTCCAGCGTGGTTACGTTTTTTATGGGTGCCGATCCAAGGGAAGCAAGTCTATCTTGTATACCGGCTGTGGGCTTGAGCTTGACCTCCTTCAACCTTTTCATCAATTCCTCGACTTTTTTCCTCTTCTCGCAAAATTTGCGGTACTCGTCGTCCGGCACAAGGCCAAGGCTGTATCCAACGTCCCTCAACCTAAAATCTGCATTGTCTTCCCGCAGCAGCAGGCGGTACTCGGCCCTTGAAGTAAACATCCTGTAGGGTTCATTAGTTCCTTTGGTGACCAGGTCATCAATAAGAACACCTATGTATGCCTGGTCACGGCCCAACACGAGAGGCTCCTCACCCCTTATTTTTAGGACCGCATTTATACCGGCAACAATGCCCTGGGCTGCAGCCTCCTCATATCCTGAAGTACCATTTATCTGTCCAGCGTGGAACAAGCCCTCAATCCGCTTGGTTTCAAGGGAGGGTTTAAGTTCAATGGGATCTACGTAATCGTACTCTATTGCATAGCCCGGCCTGAGGATCTCTGCTTTTTCAAGCCCTGGTATGGAACGAACCATCCTTATCTGAACATCGATCGGGAGACTGGTAGCTAGACCATTTGGATAAATCTCCACCGTATCAAGGCCCTGGGGTTCGAGGAAAATCTGATGCCTGGGTTTTTCGGCAAACCGAACTACCTTGTCTTCTATGGATGGGCAGTATCTTGCACCTGTGCCCTTAATAATCCCACTGTAAAGGGGTGAGCGGTCCAGCCCGCCCCTGATGATCTCATGGGTCGTCTCATTGGTGTAAGTAATGTGACATGGAACCTGGGGCAGAGGAATCTTAGTGGTGGAAAATGAAAAGGGCCTTGGTCTATCGTCCCCCGGCTGAATCTCCAAGGACCCAAAGTCAATGGTCCTTCCGTTAAGTCTCGGCGTGGTTCCTGTCTTGAGCCGCCCCACCTCAAACCCCAGTTCTATCCATTGCCTGGATAATCCGTTTGAAGGAGGGTCACCCATTCTACCTGCAGGGAAATGATCCAGGCCCACATGAATTAGGCCCCGCATGAATGTGCCCGTTGTAAGTATAACTGTCCTGGACAGAAACCGTTCATGTATGTTGGTTTCAACCCCATACACCTTTCCGTCCCTTATTAGCAATTTCTCCACCATGGCCTGGCGCAGATCCAGATTTTCCTGCTGCTCAATCACCGTCTTCATTCTCTTGCGGTACAGGTCCATGTCGTTCTGGGACCTAGACCCTTGGACAGCCAAGCCCTTGCGGGTATTAAGACGGCGGAACTGTATGCCCGTGGCATCCGCATTCTTTGCCATCTCCCCGCCCAAGGCATCAATCTCCTTCACCAGGTGTCCCTTGGCAAGCCCTCCTATGGCAGGGTTGCAACTCATTACCGCTATGTGATCCAGATTAATGGTCAGAAGTAAGGTAGAGTGCCCCATCCTGGCGGCCGCAAGAGCGGCCTCACATCCGGCATGCCCTGCTCCCACCACTATGACGTCATATGTTTTGTCATAGGTAGTCGGCATTTCAATCTACCTTGAAAGACTCATCCCAGCGAAGATAAGGGAATCTTATCCAAAGACTATATTTTGTTTTCCTTGCCTTTCTCCTACTTCCGCAACAACAGTTCATCAACAATAATGGTCTCTTCTCTCGCTGGCCCCACAGAGACAATGGAAATGGGTACACCCGTTATCTCTTCTATTTGCTTCAAGTATGCCCTTGCCTCGGCAGGTAAGTCCTTGAGCTTTCTCGCCCCTGATATATCCTCGTCCCACCCAGGCATCTCTTTGTAAACTGGCTTACACCTCGCAAGCGTATTAAGACTTGCAGGTCTTACCTGCACCCGTTTCCCGTCCAGTTCATATTCCACGCAAATCTTGACCTTATTAAGACCAGTAAGTACATCGAGTTTAGTTATGGCAAGGGCCGTAAGTCCATTGATACGCACAGAGTCCTTGACAACAACGAGGTCCAACCACCCGCATCTTCTACGTCTCCCCGTCGTGGAACCAAACTCAGCTCCCCTTTCCTGGATATAGTCTCCTGTCTCATCCACAAGCTCTGTAACGAACGGTCCTGCCCCCACCCTGGTAGTGTAAGCCTTGACGATTCCGATTATATGCCTCAGGATGTTTGGTCCTATTCCTGCTCCAGAGCAAATCGTGCCAGCCACGGGATTTGAGGATGTAACGAAAGGATAAGTCCCATGGTCCACATCCAAATGGGTTCCTTGCGCCCCTTCGAACAATATGGTTTTCCCTTGCCTTGCGGCTTCATACAGAGCGTAGGATACATCTCCAATGTAAGGCAAAAGCTTCTCGCCCATTTCGAGATAGCGCTCTACCACCTCCTGGGGATCCAATGGTTCAGCCCCCAGGAACTTTTCAAGATAGAAGTTTTTTTCTTCCAAATTTGCCTGGATCTTTTCTTTAAGCACATCAGGCTCCGTGAAATCTATCGCTCTTATCCCTATTCTTGCCGCCTTGTCCTCATAGCAAGGGCCGATCCCCCTACCTGTGGTGCCTATTTTCACCTTGCCTTTTGCAGCCTCCCTCGCAGCATCGATGGCCTTGTGATAGGGCATTATTAGATGGGCCTTTTCGCTGAGAACAAGGCGTTCCGGTCCAACCGAAATACCTGCTTCTTGCAATCTTCCTATCTCCTGAAGCAACACCTCCGGGTCCACAACAAGACCGTTCCCGATCAGGCATACCTTGTCCTCATACAAGATGCCTGAGGGAATAAGATGGAATATGAACTTCTTGCCCCCTACCACCAGTGTGTGGCCTGCATTGTTCCCGCCTTGGTAGCGGACAACCATGTCTACGCCGGCTGTAAGAAGATCTACAACCTTTCCTTTACCCTCATCACCCCACTGAGTCCCGACCACGACCATGTTCTCCATTTTTTACTCCATGCCTAGTGTTTTGCCTTTCCCTTTTTACCTCTAGCCTCAGAATATTTTAATTATATCCCTTTTTTCTGTAACCTACAAACTACCCAAACAATAATCACCAAGAGACAACCCCGGTCTCTTCCTTGTCCCAAAAAAAGCCCCGGCGGCCACTAACATTAGCTCAGTGCCGGACCGGGGCCTTGTCTACTGCTCTTTACCTTGTGGCCTTATGCGATTCCCAGATGAAACTTAAGGGAGTTAAGGGTGTTTTTCATCAGCATAGTTATGGTCATCGGGCCAACGCCACCAGGTACCGGTGTGATCCATCCGGCTATCTCTTTGGCCGCGTCAAAGTCAACATCGCCTTTGAGGATGGCAACTTTCTTCCCCGTTTTCTCACTTATCTTTTCGCCGACACGATTTACTCCTACGTCAATCACGCACGCCCCGGGCTTGATCCATTCGGGCTTAACCAAACCAGGGACACCAGCGGCCACGATAAGGATATCAGCCCTCTTGCAATGAGAGGCGAGATCCTTTGTTCTCGTGTGTACCACCGTTACGGTGGCATTTGCACCCGGCCCTTTTTGCATCATCATTATGGCGATCGGCTTACCAACAATATTGGAGCGTCCTACGACCACTACTTCTGCGCCCTCTGTTTCCACCCCAGCTCTCACGATCATCTCCTGAATTCCAGCAGGCGTGCAAGGAGGGAACTTGACTTCAGAGCCGCCTATCACAAGCCTCCCAACATTGACCGGATGAAACCCATCCACGTCCTTGTCCGGGTCAATAGCGTTGAGGACTTTTTTCTCATTAATATGTTTTGGGAGGGGTAATTGTACGAGGATCCCGTGTATAGTGTCATCCTTGTTGTACTTGTCTATGAGAGCCAGTAATTGCTCCTCGGTAATGTCCTCGGGTTGATTGTCTTGAACCTCCTTAAACCCAAGGCTTTTCGCGGTCTTGATTTTGGCTGTAACATAAGACACGGATGCCGGGTTCTCTCCCACCAGGATCGTTACAAGGCCAGGTACGACCCCGTGTTCTGCCTTAATTTTCTCTACCTCTTCGCGAATCTCAGCCAAGATTTCTTCGCGAATCTCAGTCCCTTTGATAAGTTTCGCTGTCATTTTGAGCATCTCCTTTCTTAGAAAGATTCACACCCAGGCGACACAACAGCCAAGGTGTCCAATTTTTTCGCTAATTTTCCTTTGGGCCTTACATTGGCGTGCATAACATAACTACCAAAGAATATCAAATTTTTTCTAGTTCACCCCCTGAACTCAATCTATTTACCTGCCCCCAATGCATTTGAAATCGTGTTTATATAATTGAAATATCCCACTATGGCCACTGCCTCAAGTATCTGGCTGTCTGAATATCCAGCTGCTCGAAGCTTGTCAATATCTCCTTGCACGATCTTGTAATTCTCTTTGCCCGCACTCTTTATGCAGAACTGAAGTAACACTCTCTCCTTGTCGGCGATGTTCATTTTATCCACGCCAGCCAGTGTCTCATCAATTTGCTCCTGGGGCATACCAAGCATCCTTGCAATGCGTTCGTGTTCGCCCACACACATGTCACAGCCATTTTCTTTTGACACCAGTATGGCAATCCGTTCCTTTGTGTGGGGATCAAGCTCTGTCTTTCTTACCATAAGTGTCACAAATATAGCAGTAGTGGCGTTGTAAATGTCCGGCCGAAGGGCGAGCATTTTTGCTATCTCGCCCACTTCACCCGTCTTTTGCTTAACAGCCTCCAGTTGTTCCCTTATACCTTGGTCTATTTCATTCATTTCAGGAACTCTGATGTACGCCATTTTTAACCTCCTCCCCCTTTGGGCTTTTAATCAAATTCCGGGTATAGCTTTTTCTTACACTCAGGGCATATTCCATGGGAAAACTTCATACCTTTGTGTTCTTGTAAGTACATGTCAACCTTTTCCCAGTAACCCTCGTCGATTCTTATCTTTTGGCACCAGGAGCAAATAGGGATAATTTCCCTCAATTCATAAAGTTCTGTTATGTCTTCAAGGGTTATGAGGGCCAAGGTCCTCCCTTCCAGTTCAATGGCCGCACCTGACACCAACAGGTGAAAGATTCTTACTTTTCCATTGAGTTTTCTGCTGAGCACTCCGTAACGCCTGGTTACCTGAACTCCCTCCAGCGCATCCATCAGGGAGCTGCGGATAACGCATCCTTCGCAAAACTCAGAAGTTCCGCATCCCTCCTCACTATTGAGCGCATTTATACATGCCATGGCATCGCCGCAAAGGATCTCTGATTCCTTCCCTTGGTAAATCAGGAACTTTGAAGCTGCCCTATTGCTGTCAATAACCCGCTGGTCCCTATCAACAATCAGAATCGCCACTGGAATCGTGTCCAGGATTAGCTTCAGATATTCCCTGCTCTCCAACCTTGGCATTCTCCGCTCCCCCCAATAAACAAACCTAATCAGCCGGTCAAGGTTGAATGTTCATAGCATTAATGAACCATTCACACAAGGTCAAAAGGGGCCTATAAGAAACCTTGAGCAAAAATATGCGCGCCCTATTTTTTGATTGACACGTCAATCAAGGTACTCTATTTTTGTCTTTAATGGAGCAGGGCGAAGCCAAAAAAAAGAAAGAAGAGGCCATATTTCAGGCGGCTTTGAGAGTTATTAAGAGGAAAGGCTTTCATAGGGCCCGCATGGCTGACATTGCTGCAGAGGCGGGGACTTCTTATGGGCTTGTCTATCACTATTTTGGGAGTAAGGAGGAGCTGTTTGACGCCATACAGAGACGGTGGTGGGGAGGGCTTTTTGAGCTCATGGAAGAATTATCAAGCAGCCCCCTTTCGGTGACTCAAAAGTTGGCGAAGATAATCGATTACTTCCTGGGGACCTATTATGAAAACCCAGAACTGGCAAACATCTTCATTACTGAGATTTCCCGTTCAACCACCAACCTTACTCCCGACAGGCTTTCGCACTTTAAGAACTTTATGAAAATGACGCAAGATGTCATAAAAGAAGGACAGGCCCAGGGACTGCTCCGAGATGATTTTCCTTCCCGGTATCTAACGTACATCTTCCTCGGTGCACTTGAGACATTCGTGTCCGCTATGGTTTTAGTGGACCAAAAGTTTAAGGACTTGGAGCAAAAAAACAAGGTCGCCCAGGCGATTTTGGAAGTTTTTATGAACGGCGCCTGTACTCAAAGGTGCAAACAAAACTGAACTGCTATGGAATTCTCTTTTACCCCTGAACAATTAATGTTCAAAGAGCAGGTGATAAAGTTTGCCTCCAAGGAAATCGCGCCCAGGTGTGCCCAGCACGATCTGGAGGGCACATTTGACTTTCAGTCCTTTCGCAAGCTGGGCGAATTCGGCATCCTTGGCCTTCACTTCCCTGAGGAACTGGGAGGAAGCGGGGCCGACGTGGTCACAACAGTCCTCGCTGGTGAGGCCCTTGGCGAGGCCGGTGTTGACGGGGGCCTAACCCTAGCATACGGGGCCCATACTTTTCTATGTGCTGATACGATACTGTCCCACGGCTCCGAGGCACAAAAGAAAAAATACCTCCCAAAACTCGCCTCAGGCGAGATGATTGGCTGCATGGGTCTAACCGAGCCCGGGGCAGGCTCGGACGTGGCTTCCATAAGCACTCGGGCCGAGCGAAAGGGCGACTACTACGTCCTGAACGGCACCAAGATGTTCATAACAAACGGCCCCCTAGCGGATGTGGCTGTGGTGTATGCCAAGACCGAAAAGGATTTAAAACGGGCTGGGATTTCTGCTTTTGTCGTGGAAAAGGGGACACCTGGGTTTTCAGCTGGAAAAAACCTTATAAAGATGGGGGTAAGGACTTCCCATACTTCTGAATTGATTTTCGACAATTGCAAGATTCCTGTTGAAAATCGGCTGGGTAACGAGGGCGATGGGTGGATAATGGCCCTCCAGACCGTGGAGTGGGACCGCAGTGCACTTCTTGCCCCGTTTATTGGCGGCATGACGTATGTCCTGAGGAAATGTGTTCGGTATGCCAAAGAGCGCTACCAATTCGGGCGCCCCATAGCCGAATTTCAAGCCATAAAGCACAAGCTTGCAGACATAAAAATTTTTATCGAGGCAGCAAGATCCTTATGTTATCGAATCGCATGGTGCAAGGACCAAGGCAGGCCCTTGAACCATTTGGAAGCAGCCATGGCCAAGCTTTTCGTGGGTGACTGGTCGCTGGCGCCGGCCAACGACGCCATGATGCTTCATGGCGGTTACGGGTATTGCCACGAGTATGAGGTGGAAAGATATTTTCGGGACAGCCGCTTGGCTCCTATCGGGGGCGGCACTTCCGACATTCAAAAACGCATAATCCAAAAGCTATTGTAAAACTTCTTATGGACTTCGACCTAGGCAAGGAAGAGATACAAATCAGACAGAGGCTTCACGAATTGATAGACCCCAACCTGGATGAATGGTTGTCAGGTTTAGGGTCAGCGGACCTTGATCATAGGCGCAGGACTTTGCTCTCGGCGTTTGAAGCGGTGGCTTCTAGCGGTTATACGGAATTTGTGTTTGAGGGCAAGGGACGTGGTGCTGCGGTTATGGCAGTGCGGGAAGAATTGGCGTTTATTTCTCCTTCCCTGTATTTGTCGGTCGAAGGTGGTAATGGGCTTCTGGTCCAATTACTAGGGACCTTAAGGACAGACATGCAAGAAAACAGGGTCCTTCCCTCTCTCATGTCCTGCAAAGCCGTTGGCTCGGTTGCCCTTGTGGAGGATCACGGCAACATTGAAGACAACCCCTTTGGTGCCTCTATAGAAGAGCAGGGCAATTCTCTTTGCCTGTCTGCCGAGAAGAATATGGTGGTAAATGCTGGTGTAGCTGATTGGATAGCCGTGGCAGCCACGTATGAAGGCAGGCTTGCCTTTGCCCTGATTTCTCCTGATCCGGAAAATCTCGAAATATGTAACCCGATAGCTGCTCTTGGCCTTGAGCCCTCACCCTTTTACCAGCTCTGTCTGAATAAGTTTCCGGTGTCTCTTGGCGAACTTATTGGACCCTTTGAAACAAGTGAGCCCTTATCTCGGGTCCGGATGTGGGAAGACCAGGTTCTGGTTGGGGCCTCTTTAGGAATAATGAGGCGAGCATACGAGGCAGCCCGGGACCATTCAAAGGCGCACCGGTGTGGCGGAAAACCGCTGGTTGCTTACCAGGAAGTGGGATTTAAGCTGGCAGAGATGCTAACACTTATCCACACCGCCCAGCTTCTGGCCTATAGGGCTGCGTGGATAATTGAAACCGGAGACAGGGAAGCAGAGATACTTGTTCATAGTGCAAAGGTATTTTGCGCAGAATCAGCCGAATCCGTTGCCAGTGGTGCCATTCAGATACTAGGGCAAATGGGATATTCAAGCCGTAACCCGGCCGAACAAGCGTATCGGGATGCAAAGTTCATACAGCTCGGCGGTACATCCACCGAACGGTCCAGGATAAAAATCGGCGATAAACTACTAGAGGCCATTTAAAAATGGAAGTCATTGAATCACGAATAGATACAAAGAGCGAGGAATATCGCCGCAACTATGAGGTGATGGAGTCCCTGGTGGCAAGGCTTCGGGAAGAACTTCGCGTCGCCCGGGAAGACAGATCAGAAAAGGCCAGGGCAAGGCTTGCTCAACAAAATAAACTTCCTGTAAGAAAACGGCTTGAACTGCTCCTAGATCCTAACACGCCTTTTCTCGAGATAGCGCCCCTTGCTGCCCGCGGCATGTATGACGGCCGCATACATGGAGCCGGCATTGTGGCGGGTATCGGGGTGGTAGAAGGCCGCGAGGTGATCATTCATGCTAATGATCCTATGATAAAAGGCGGAACTATATACCCAATGGGAGTCAAGAAGGGGCTTCGCGTCCAAACCATAGCCATGGAAAATAGGTTGCCTATTATTTATCTGGTGGACTCGGGCGGGGCCTACCTTCCATTGCAATCAGAAATCTTTCCAGATGCCGATGACGGCGGCAGAATCTTTTATAATCAGGCCGTAATCTCCAAGATGGGCATCCCCCAAATTTGCGGCGTCATGGGATTATGCACTGCGGGGGCCGCATATATCCCGGCCATGAGCGACGAAGTAGTACACGTCAAAGGGACCGGCGCCATATTCCTTGGAGGTCCCCCACTGGTCAGGGCCGCTACAGGCGAAGAAGTCACTGCCGATGAGTTGGGCGGGGCCCTTGTCCATTGCAGGGAATCGGGAGTGTCAGACTACCTTGCGGAA
>QMLZ01000100.1 GCA_003646995.1 Deltaproteobacteria bacterium
ATCTCGCTTACAATATCTAACCATTGAATTTCCGTGGTCTCCAACATGAACAAAGGTATGTCAAGACGCACTACACCTTTGGATATGTTTATTAGGGAGAGAATACGCTGATCCCCTTCAGGTGAGGTTCTTAAGAGAGAAAAAACCTGTGGAGCCAGTTTCAGAACCTTCTGCCCTCCCTGTGGATGGAAGGCTCTGAATCTTGTTCTCAATTTAATAAGCCTGCCTAGCTCTCTGTTGATACGAGAAATCTTCGACAGTGGGTCCTCAAGTGCTTGGATGATAAGTTCTTCATCAATTACGGTTCTGTTTATCTCCCTGTTAGAGTGGGTTGAAAGCACTGAATCAATATCATTTTTTGTGCCTATGAGGCTGTGGAGGTAAATGCCGGGTACGCCTTTGAGCACTAGCCCAATGACGCGGGAAGCAACAAACCTGTGGACCTGAAACGCAATGTCTTCATCCGCACTTTCCTTGTTGAGGGCGCTGAACCAGGTAATATTAATTTCATAGGGCTCTTGTTCTCCATTTTCTCCTGCCTTGTAAGAAATAAGACCCCCATGATCTTTGGCTTTTTCAATGATAAATTCTATTTCCTCTTTTGGAAGAATATTTTTTACTCCCATCAGGCCTATTCCGTCGTGGGAGTCAAGGAAGTTGAAGAAGCAGGTTTCTTCAGAGGGCGGTTCAAGGGTTGCGGCCCATTCACTCAGTGCGGTGGCGTCCTGTTTATAAAGGGTGTAGAGGACTAAAGGGGGAAGTGCGAAGTTATAGACCATTTGTGCTTCATCATAGCCGTTACCGAAATAGGATACATTTTCTTCGTGGGGTACATTTGTTTCAGTGATGAGAGCTACGTGGGGAGCAACAACATTCAGCACGTCCCTAAATAGTTTCACTATTTGATGGGTTTGCTCCAGATGGATACAGCGCGTTCCCGGCTCTGCCCAAAGATAGGTGACAGCATCGAGTCGGATAATATCAGCTCCGTGCCGGACATACATAAGTAGGATTTCTAAAACTCTCATCAGCACGTTGGGATTTTTATAGTTCAAATCTATCTGATCCTGGGAAAATGTGGTCCACACATAGCGTTTTCCGTTAATCGTTTGAAAGGGCGTAAGGATATCTGAAGTGCGCGGTCTGAATATTATCCTTTTTTGCTCTGGTGTTAGGGCCTCGGGAGATTTATAGGATATGAAGAAGTCTTTGTAATATGGATTTCCGTTCAAGAATTCCTGGAACCAGCGGCTCTTCGAAGACACGTGATTTATGACCCCATCGAACATTAGTCGATACTTGGCCTTAAGTCTGTCTATGTCGTCCCAGGTCCCAAGATGAGGATCCACAGTTTCAAAATCAATGATTGCAAATCCCCTGTCTGACGAATAAGGGAAGAATGGGAGTAAGTGGAGTGTATTGATTGTACCTTCCAGATAGGTGTCACAGAATCGCGCCAGGGTCGTGAGTGGAGATGGGTCTTTCCCCCTTAGGAGGTCACCGTATGTTATCAAGATTACATCATTTTCCGTGAAGCGCTCCCTCGGGTCAAAGTTTTTCTCTATTTCAATCATCTCTGGCGTCTTGTGAGCGTAGTAAACCCTCATAATGCGTTCAAGCTCGGGCATATAACGTGTAGCCGTACTTTCCCCATAAAGAAAGCTGAGTCTTTTGAACATCTTCTTCTTGGCGTCACCGGGGATACGGAGAAGCGGCCTGGAGTAATCGGGTTCGTTGTAGTGGAACCTGAAAGGTGGATACAGTGGCGGTGATTTTCTGCGGCTCCTGTGTACCTGCGCCTGCACAGATCTCATATTGGCAGTATCCTCCTGGATGATTGAAAGGAAATCTGATTGATTGTTCCTCAATCTTTTCAATCGGAAAGGTAAGCTACTCCTTTAAAACAAAATATTGTGGCCTCTAACAGTGGAAATGTGTATGATTGGTCCTGGATAAAGGGCTTATGGCTACAGATTCGCCGGCGAGAGGTAAGAACAGGAAAAGGGCAGAGGGAGAACATAACCATGAAAGAGGCGATGCAGAAATATTGGCGGAAACGGCTAGAGGAGGTAAAGATTTCTCTTGAAGCGAATGGTTTTGACTGTTTTTTGGCTGATGATGTGGAACATGCAAAGGCCATGGTACTGGATGAGATATTGCCCAGTCTGCCTGTAAAGAGCATTTCCTGGGGTGGATCCATGACCTTTGTTTCAACTGGGCTGTATGATTCGCTTGTGGCTCATCCGGACTACGAGGTAATCGATACATATCAAAAGGAGCTAAGTGAAGAAGAGAAGATCAATTTGAGAAGAAAATCCTTGCTTGCAGATCTGTTTTTTACCGGTACCAACGCTATTACTGAAGATGGAATGTTAGTGAACTTGGACATGTACGGCAATAGAGTTGCAGCCCTAACGTTTGGCCCTAAGTACGTGGTCGTGATATCAGGAAAAAACAAAATAGTACCAGACCTTGATTATGCCATGCACAGGATCAAGGACTATGCTGCACCCGTCAACGCCATGAGATTGAACAAGAAAACACCATGTGTAGAAACGTCAAGATGCGAGGAGTGTAACAGCCCTGACCGTATCTGCAACACATGGACAATTACCCAAAAATCATACCCAAAGGGACGAATAAAGATAATCCTCATAAATGATGACCTTGGATTTTAGCGTGATTTCTATTTGTTTGCTCTGATCGCCTAAACTATGCTACTTTCGGCTCAATTGATTAGAATCCTGTAAACACATGCTCCCTTCTCCTACGCCTCGATTATACACCAAGGTGTTTATTCAGTTTGCTATTGCAAACCTATTTACCGTCTCTAGTTTCGGTATATTCTTCATTTTCCCTCTCTACATAAAGTCCATCGGTGGCACTAAGGCAGATATAGGGATTATAATGGGTACTTTTGCGTTGTCCTCGGTACTATGCCGCCCCTGGATTTCGGAGATGATAGACCGGTTCGGGAGGAAGCGAAGCTATGCCGTAGGGGCTTTTACGATGGCAGTTATGCCCCTGGGATATCTTTTGCTCAAGGGGAAGTTGGGTGATATTTACGGTCCCTTGATTTTATTTAGGTTGGTGCATGGTGTAGGCCTTGCTATCTGCTTCACCTCCGCCTTTACCTATGTTGCCGATGTATTACCTCGGGACAGAATAAACGAGGGCATAGGAATGTTCGGGGCTACCGGCCTTATTGGCCTAGCACTAGGTCCGGCAGTAGGCGAGGCCGTAGCCAGGCGATTTGGATTTTCCTGCTTTTTTGTCGCAGCAGCGGCGTTTGGGACAATTGGGTTGCTTTGCCAAATAACATTACCTGAATCATTCAGGTCTGGGGGACAAGCAGGGTCAAGATCCTTTTTTGCATTGATGTTGGAGAAGAAGATCCTCTTGGTTGGAATCTTGGCGTTCTTGTTCGGCTTGGGTCTGGCAGCATCCGGAAATTTTGTCTCCCCTTTTGCCAAGGAAAAAGGCATTAGAGTGGTGTCCGTGTACTATGTTTTTTATTCCCTTTCAGCTGTTGGCACCAGGCTGTTCGGGGGGAAAATAGCCGACAAAGTCGGCGAGCAGGAGGTTATCCCTTATGCGCTGGCCCTCACCGGCCTGGGTCTTATGCTGCTGGCCCTCCTAGGGGGCAATGGTGTGCTGATTGCCTCGGGGGTGATGGCAGGTTGTGGGCATGGCTTCCTATTTCCTTGTTTAAATGCCCTGGTTATCAGGGATGAACCCGCTGAGGTGAGGGGAAAGATTACGGGTATTTTTACAGGGGGCATAGATGGGGGCTCTTTTCTAGGGTCCATATTCCTTGGGTACATAGGGCAAGTGGCCGGATACCGCGCCCTATTTATCGCATCGGGATTGGCCCTTTTTGCAGGACTGTACATATACAATAGAGTTCTAAGGAACCGAGGTTGAGAAGGCTTGGCAAGTAACTTTGGGTAATGTATGATCAAAGTCAGATGCATAAGTTAGGCTATCTGTTCCCATGCAAAGACCATTTCAATACTCATGTTCACGTGAGAGGCTATGGATTTATTGAAAGGAGGGAGGGGATAAAGAGGCTTGCATGCTGGCAGACCCAGTGGAGATGAACCCTTAAACCACTATCGAAAAAAGGGGGAAACAATGGGTGAGTACTGCATCGCAATCGTAAGCGAAGCCGAAGCAAAATTCTATTGCCTTGAGCCTGTGGAGTATCCCGAATTGGAATCAGGTCCCAAGCTATGCGAAATGGCGAAGATATCCAACCCTGAAAAAAGGGTCCCTGACAGGGAGATTTACACAGATTCAAAGACTGGTAGGGGGAGGGCCCCTGGTAAAGGCCCTGCTCATGGATATGATGACCACAGAGGGAAACGTGATGAGGAGTCAAGCCGGAGATTTTCCAAGAATGTGGTTGAAAAAGTAAGGGATTTGGTTCTGAAACACGATGCAAGGAAGGTGATAATAGCGGCTCAGCCCAAGATGCTGGGGCTTTTGCGTCAAGATATACGCCTATTGAAGCGTGAAGGCATACACATAGAAGAACATACTAAGGACCTTACCAAGCTGTCACCACGTGAAATACAAGAACATTTGGCCAAGGAGGGACTGGTGCCCCCTTTGAGAAAGCCGTCAAGGTAATATTTGCTGTGTGATACGTTAAAAAAATTTTTCGGAAAGTCTTCTTTCCGGAACAAAGGCATGAGGGATCTTTCCCTCATTCCACTCTTTAGAGACGTAGAGATTGCAGTAACAGCTTCCGTACTCCCTTATATCATCATCCCGGTAAACACAAGGGCAGATGATGTCTTTGTCTTTCTGTCTCTCCCCGGTGGCTACTCTGCAGGGGCACGACATATATCCGTAGCGGTCCTTGTTTACCAGTAGCCCTTCAAGCAGCTGAAAAACCTTTTCTTTGTCTTTGTTAAAGTAATAACCTTTGGATTCTTGCATCTTACGCAGCATCTCATAAAGGTTTTCCACTTCCCTCATGGCAACACCTTTCACGAACGATTGTGTTGGCCTGTGTGCCCTTCTAGCCATGTTGTGTCCATGGCTACTTGAACCCGCAATAACGGGATGATCCACAATGAATTTCTAATGGACATCGTCATTAGATCATGTTATCTGAAAAAATTCAATTTTTTCTGATTGCCCTTGTAGGGTGGTGAAAGTATGCGCGCCTACTCGGGAAACTTCTCGGAGGTCTAGTCAATGGTTCTCAGCCTGATGCGTAGACATGCAAAGTCATACCTTATCAAGTTCCTAATCGGGATGATTGCAATAGTATTCATATTCTATTTTGGGTATTCGTTCCGCGCCAGGAATGTTGTGAAGATTGCCGTGGTAAACGGCGAAGTTATAAGTGCTCGTGAATATGAAAAAGCCTATAGGGACCTGGTTGAGGGTCTGAGAAGGCAATACGGAGACATGTGGACTGATAGCCTAGTAAAAAAACTAAGACTCAGGCAAAGGGCCCTGGAGGGATTGATTGAGAGAAAACTGATAAGCCATGAGGCAAAGCGCTTCGGATTGAGCGTGACCAAGGAGGAAATCCAAAAGGCTATAATGGAGTACCCTGCTTTTCAAATTAACGGAAGATTCAATCTTGGTAGATACCAGTCCCTGCTGAGGCAAAATAGAATGAAGCCCGAGGATTTTGAGCAGTCCATGGCCATGGAGCTCTTACAAAAGAAGATTCGAGGCCTGCTTTGGTCCTTTATACCTGTTACCGAGCAAGAGATAAAGGACAGGTACAAGTTCTCAAATGAAAAAGTTAAGATAGGTTATGTAAAATTTAGCCCGAGCCGGTTCAAAAAGGGTATCCAGGTGAATGAACAGGAGCTCAAAGCCTATTTCGAGAAGCACAAGGAAGAGTTCAGGGTCCCCGAAAAGATTCGGGTCAGATACATTGTGATTAATCCGGATGAATTCAAAGATAAAGTAAAGATCACTGACGAAGAAATCAGAGAATACTATGAGGATAATCTTGCGAGCTTTAGGGTGAAAAGGCAGATAAAAGCGAGGCACATTCTCTTCAGGTTACCTCCAGATGCCACAAAGGAACAGGAGAAGAAGGTTAGGAAAAAAGCAGAGGAGGTGCTGAAGGAGGCGCGAGCGGGCAAAGATTTTGCGGAATTGGCCAAGAAGTATTCAGAAGGTCCCACAAAGTCAAAAGGAGGGGATTTGGGCTATTTTAGCAAGGGGATGATGGTCAAGCCTTTCGAAGACGCTGCGTTTAAACTGAAGAAAGGCGAGATAAGCGATTTGGTTAGAACCCGTTTTGGGTACCATATCATAAAGGTAGAGGACATGAGAGATGCCCGTACGAAGCCTTTGAATGAGGTCAAAGGGCAAATAAGGGATCTTCTCGTTAGGACCAAGTGTAAGGATTTGGCCTATGATAAAGGTTTGAGCCTCATTGATCAAATGCCGTACGAAGTAGATTTAAGCAAATATGCCAAGGAGCATAGCCTAACAGTTAACTCCACTGACTTCTTTTCAAAGACCGAGCCTATTCCTGGATTAGGAGGAGATCCCAAACTCAGGGAAGCTCTCTTTGCACTAGAAAAAGAAGAAACAACGGATCTCATTGAATTGAATGGAAAATACTATATTTTCCAGGTAGCAGAAAGAAAGCCTTCGTATCTACCAAAACTCGAAGATGTGAAAGACAAAGTTAAGTCAAGGTTCATAGAAGATAAAGCAGCTCAGGCCGCAAAGGAGGCGGCCGAGAGATTTTTGAAGGAAGTACGTTCCGGCAAGGCCTGGGACAAATTGGCAAAGAAGCAAGGGGTGAAAACAGAGCACACGGACTACTTCACGAGAACTGGGGTGGTACCTAAGATTGGTTATGCCCCGGGGCTTCAAGAGATGGTTTTTTCTTTGAGCGAACGGAATCCCTATCCCAAGAAAGTATTTCAAAATAGATCGGGAAGCTTTGTGGTGAGATGGGAAGGTAAAAAAGATATAGATGAAAAAGAATACGAGAAGGAAAAAGAGAAATACAGAGCGGCTCTCCTTTACGCCAAGCAGAACAGATTGTTTGAACAATGGTTGCAAGCCTTAAAGGCCAAGGCCCAAATTGAGGTGATTACACCTGTTGAAAAGGGATAATTAGCAAGGAATCCCTTGTCAATGGGACGAGCTTTCAGTTCTGATCGGGTACTTTTTATCTCCCAGCACCAAATAGAATTTTCCTTCTTC
This sequence comes from Deltaproteobacteria bacterium, assembly GCA_003646995.1. The sequence continues at coordinate 7,198 of QMLZ01000100.1, forward strand.
CTCCACTATTTTTTCTGCCAGTTGGTAATATGCGGGGCGGAGAAAGCGTGCGGGAAACCTACCGTTTTTAACATGGCAATAGAGGACTTCTTCGTTGCCAACGAACAGGGTCTCTGGAATCAAGTCCTCACTAGTGCCATCGTTCAAATGAATCACGGCCTTTTGTAACTCCCCGTTTTTTGCTACAAAGTCCACCTGCCGGACAACATATGCGGTATCCTCCACATCCACGTAGCATCGCTGGCCATTCCAGTTTACAACGTATCTCCCCTCCTCATCCAGCTCCATATGCTGGAGAAAGAATTTGATAAAATCAGCCCTTATTATCTCTGCACCCTCGTGATACCATTTCCCTTCCTTATCGATGTAAATCAGGCACGGTGGTAAATCCTGTATGTCCGTATTCTTCCCCATACTATCTTTTCCTCCTCTTTCTTCCCCGCCTCACACTTCTTTTGCCTGGAATCCTCCTTGCCACTATAACTCCCTTCTGCTTCAGCCACTGAGTCGCCTCTTCGTGGATATCTTTCAGGGGTGAGCGCAACAATATGGCTTTATACATTTCGATTTCCGCAAGCTCATCGCTTAAGCCAAGACAGTGCGAGAGCTTTCCCGCCTGTGCAGGATGGGCCGCCACAAAGGCCTTAAACTGCCTAACATCCTTTTGCCTCAGTACTCTATTTAGCCTGCGGTGAAAATTTGCATATCCTTGCTCAACTTCTCTTTCGTCCATAATAACGCGAGTACCGTACCTCAGCCCCTTGCCCGTTACCCAAAACAGCTCAAACCAAAAAAGTTGAACTTATTAGCGACCACGGCATTGGGCTAGGGCCCTTTTGTTCTTAACTCTAAATGGTTGTATGTCTTGGATAACGTGTGGATAAGTCCAAGTAACCTTATAGAATATAAGTCATAAGATATCGTGGGTCAATCTTGCCCTTCCTAAATCCTCCTTGACAAGCTGTTGGGTTTCCACAACAATTAGGAATTATTGAGGGTTCTGGGAAATTTGGCTAATTACTTTTTATGGAGGAAACCATGCCTGATGCAAGTGATATGCTGGAGCAGCGCGATCCCTCACAACTGGGGTCTGCTGTACCTATTAAACAGGGAAAATACATCAAAGGAGCCCAATCCCTTGATTGGGGAATGAGAAATCGTCTGTCAAGACTTATTAAAGAGGATGGACATTGCCAGTTTCTTCCCATAGATCATGGGTATTTCCAGGGACCGACACGGTGCCTTGAGAGACCTGGTGAGACTATCAAAGAGTTGCTCCCTTATGCAGATGGCCTTTTCGTAACAAGGGGAGTGCTGCGTAGTTGCGTTGACCCCGATACTGATACACCCATAATTCTCCGAGTATCGGGGGGAACCTCTGTCGTGGGAAGTGATCTCGCAAATGAGGTAATCACCACCTCAATTGAAGAGGTAATACGGTTAAATGTGGCGGCTGTAGGGCTTTCTATCTTTGTGGGGAGCGACTATGAGAAGCAGACCCTTGAGAACCTGGCTCTCCTGGTTAACGAATGCGAGGATTATGGCATTCCCGTAATGGCTGTCACTGCTGTTGGAAAGGAGCTGGAAAAAAGAACAGCACGGTATCTGGCCCTGAGTTGTCGAATCGCGGCTGAGCTTGGTGCCAAAATAGTGAAGACTTATTACTGCTCAGATGGTTTTGAAAAAGTGGTGGACGGGTGTCCTGTCCCGATTGTTATAGCAGGTGGCCCCAAATGCGAGACCCAGCTTGAGGTTTTTGAGTTTGTCTATGATGGGATGCAAAAGGGCGCCATTGGGGTTAACCTGGGAAGGAACGTGTGGCAGGATCCCCATCCTGTGGCCATGATGAGGGCACTTAATGGAATTATCCATGAAGGGCTTACACCCAAGCAAGCACTTGAAATATATCAAGAACTCTCTGCTACGGCCACTAACCAGGTTTAAGCCTAGAAGAGACAGGGAGTTGCGGTGAGGATTAAATGCCAAATGTCAGACTGCATTTAGAAATACAAGTTGTTTTATTAGACCCAAACTCACCCACGACAAGCTGAAAGGTGCCTCTTTGGCCTGGTTCGTTTGACATTTTGGCTTTGGCCTTTGACATTCATAACACGGCTTGCGCGAAGGGGTGGAAGGGGGGCTTTCCTTTGCGTGCGTGGAACTTGAACCATGCGGGGGCTTATGCGTGTATTGATGTATTACAGCAACAGTGACGTTAGAGTGGAAAATGTGCCTGTTCCCAAGATCGGACCGGGCGAGATTCTGATGAAAGTGATTTCCAGCGGCATCTGTGGAAGCGATGTGATGGAATGGTACCGAAGGGACAAGGTGCCATTGGTCCTCGGCCATGAAGTGGCAGGTGAGGTCGTTGAGGTGGGCGAGGGAGTGGAGAAGTTTAAACCTGGGGATCGTATTGCAGCAACACATCATGTGCCTTGCAACACCTGCCATTATTGCCTCAGTGGACATCATACCATGTGCGAAATGCTGCTCAGGGGCACAAAGTTTTATCCAGGCGGGTTTGCAGAGTACATAAGGATACCCGCAGTGAACGTGGACAGAGGCGTTTTTCCTATACCCGAAGGCGTTTCATTTGATAGGGCTTCCTTTATGGAGCCACTGGGATGCGTGTTAAGAGGGCAGAGAAACGCAAAGTTAGAGCCTGGCCAATCGGTGC
>QMLZ01000101.1 GCA_003646995.1 Deltaproteobacteria bacterium
GAGGCCTTGGAGACACAGTACCCTCTACCTGCCTTTAGTACATTGCTAGCCTTGTAATGCTCTGGCTTGTAAAAAGGGTAATAGGGATCATACCAAATGCCATCACGCACCGCATAGTAGAGCATGACGGCCCGCTCCACAGGGTCCCGCGCCTTGCCTGCTGCGGTGCGAGCGTAGGAGACGATGTCTGGATGGTCAGAGTTTATAATGGGCGTTGGTTGAAGGTACTTGGTCATGTTTGTCATTCTTAATATCCTTTGGGCCAAAGTATTTTTCCTTGACAGCTTAACCGCAAGTTCAATATAGTCACTTTGTAGCTGCATTGTAATTAAATCCATCTCCTGCTATGCTGTTTAAGGACATAGCACTCAAACTCATAGTGTATAGCGGAAAAGGCCAGATGGCAAACGATTCAAAAAAAGTAGAGGATTCCAATATACCTCAATCAAAAGAGCGCCGGAAAGTAAAATTCGAGGTATACGGCGAGGAGATGGTGGAGAAAATTGTCAAACTTTCCGGAAACAGTGGCAGGGTATATCTGCCTCCTGATTGGGTGGGCTCGAGGGTAAAGATAATCAGGATTGATTGAACCATTTTTGCAAGAAGCTAAAATGCAGGATCAATTGCCCGACCTTATTATCAGAAATATCCGCTCTGAGGATGCTGAGCAGATCAGTAAGATTCAGTCCTCCATAACCAAGTCCGGCCCACCGATTGACTTTAAACACATAATAGAAACCAAGCTCCAGGGCAGTGAGGACGTAAGTTTTGTTGCGGAGATTGACGGTAAGGTTGCAGGCTATATGATAAGCTATGTCGTGTACGGGGGATTTGGCCTTGAGAAGAGTGCCTGGATAGCAACACTAGGGGTGGATCCCAAATTCATGGGTCAGGGCATAGGAAAGCGCTTAGCCCAGGAGATTTTTAAGGAATACAGCAAAAAAGGCATTCGTTACATATTTACCTCAGTCCGGTGGGATTCTGCCGATCTCCTATCTTTTTTCAAAACCCTCGGCTTCGACAGAAGCGATTTTATAAATCTCAGAAAAGAACTCGGACCCTGAAATTTTGATCTTGGTCGTGCGGGGTTCTCAGAGGGTTTTATGCTGAAAAAGGGATACTTTTTCCTTGACAGGTAGTTACGATATAGCTATTTTGTAGTTACATAGTAGTTTTTTGTGGATGGTATTGGCTAACTAATGGAGAGTACAGTCATATTAAGGTAAACATGCCACAGAGCGGAAGCAAATATACAGCCTCCAAGTCCTGTTACGGTTCGGAGGTTGTTTTTTGTCGTGAGCAACTTAAAAGGGGGAGACGATGAGGTATGCAGAAACAGGTTTTTACCTGGAAATAGATCTATCAACAGGGAATATCGAACGGGTAGCATCAGACCCAAGGGATACCGAATTATACCTCGGGGGTGTTGGGACCAACTACAAGATCTTATGGGACAGGGTTCCTCCCGAGGTTGAGCCTTTTTCACCAGACAACATTATCATATTTAGTGCTGGGTTGTTGGGTGGTACCATGGCTCCCGGGGCCAATCGAACAATTGTCACCTCTATATCCCCTCAGACCCTTTTCACCGGATTTTCCATATTGGGCGGCTATTGGGCCCCGCAATTAAAATACGCCGGCTATGACAAGATAATCGTTAAAGGCAAAGCCCCTGGCTTGGTTTACATCTGGATAGACAACGACAAGGTAGAGATTCGAGATGCCTCACACCTGAAAGGCAAGAGCACATACGAAACCACTAGGCTTATCCGCGAGGAGGTGGAGCAGCCCCTGGCCGAGGTCCTGTCAATAGGTCTTGCAGGTGAGAATAGGGTTTACTTTGCGTCCATAGAGACAGCCACGAGCAGTGCCAGCCGCCTTGGCATGGGTGCCATAATGGGCTCCAAGAACCTTAAGGCAATAGCTGTTCGAGGAACCAAGGATATTAATATTGCCCAGCCCCTGGAATTCATGGATCAGTGCAATGAGGTGCTGGACTACATCCAGTACCGCCTGGAGAATCCAATTCCAGGTGTACCGGCTATACTTTCATTTATAGGGTCCCCCCAGGAAATGGCACTTCATGACGAAAAATGGCATACCATTAGTTTTTCATGGGGAAATGCGAGGATCAGGCGGAAGGATTTTTGGAACGAGGAAGTGGAGCGCGAGTGGACCCAGACCATGGAGAACGCGCGCAAAAAACTGATCAGTTGTTATAACTGTCCGGTAAGGTGTCGGGGGATAATCCAGATGCCCGGATACCCTAGCTATACCATGAAGTGCTTCTCCAAGCTTACCTACGTAATGGCTGCTATGGCCGATGATCTTGATTTCGGTTTCAAGATAGCAGCCATAGCCCAATCACATGGAGTAGACGGATTCACAACTCCTCAAGTCATGGCCTTTGCAGTGGAGCTCTACGAGGCGGGTATCCTGACCGATGAGGATTTGCCGGACTTCCCCTCCGAGAATAGGGAAAGGTTCTATTACTTGCTGGACAAGATAGTTAAGAGAGAAGGGATAGGTGATATCTTGGCGGATGGTGTTTATTGGGCTGCCCGCAAGATTGGCAAGGGTGCAGAGGCATACGACCATAACACCATAAAGAAGCACGAGCAAATTCCCATTAAGCTGGGAATGCTTAACCCTATTTACTACATAATGTGGTCTACGGGTGAAAAGGCAAATATTACGCAGATCGAGGGGCAGCTCCCCCAGGCCCCGTTACCAAAAGAGATCAGGGAAGAATTTGTAAAGGATTGGATTCAGATCCCAACCGGCAAGGAGGAGAAGTTCAAGAGGTTTATCCTGGAATGGGGAGAAGAGGGCAAGACATTTCCCTTTTGGCCGCCACCTGACCTGATCTGTGAGCTTGTGGAATGGCAGGAAAACATGCATTACATCGATGATTCCCTGGGCCTTTGTGCCGGGCTTTCATCATTTCCCCTTAAGCCTCCATACCACATGCATAACCTTCCCGCCCTCATTTCATATGGCGCCGGCATAGAGATGGATGAGGAAAGGCTTTGGGAGGTTGCTATCAGGGTGAGGAACTTGGTGAGGGCAAGTAATGTAAGAAGAGGGATGAGAAGGCAAGACGATAAGCCTCCCGAGGATCACTGGAAGAAGAGATTTCCTGATTATGAAGCCAAGCTGCTGGATGAGTACTACGAGTATCGAGGATGGAACAAAGAGGGTATTCCCAAGAAAGAAACACTCCAAAATTTGGGCCTCGACTTCGTCTATGAGGACTTTGTAAAGAGGGGAATCCTTAAGGAAGAATAAGAGATAGGGTTGACCGGGAAAGGAGTGAGCTGTGGGTACGGAGAAAAAAAAGAAGATAATCAAATCCATAAAGGTAGACCTTGACAAATGCCACGGCTGCCGCGCGTGCGAGGTGGCCTGTGCGGCGTTTCACAGCAGCCCGAAGTATAGCATTGTAAATCCGGCCAGGTCCCGTATTCGGGTTTACAGAAACGAACTGGATAATGTCTTTCTCCCTGTTCGTGCAGGGGCATACACAAAGGCTGAATGCGAGGGTCGCCAAACTTACGTAATTAACGAGCAGGAGTACGGGGAGTGTACTTTCTGTAATGCGCCATGTCCTTCGAGAGACCTGTTTAAGGAACCTGATTCGGGTCTGCCCCTTCGCTGTGACATGTGCGAGAGTGATCCTCCATTAGAAGAACCCATGTGCGTCAAGTGGTGTCTGGCCGATGCCTTGATCTACGAGGAAAGAGAGGAAGAGGTTGAAGAGGAAGAGGAGATCAAGGAGGACGAGCTGGAACTGGGATTGGAATTGATGGCAGACAAGTATGGGCTGGACAAGTTAATTGAGACAGTGGTTCGGATGGCAGAAGCAAGAGAAGGGCAAACACAATAAAAACCATAAAAAAGGTTGAAAGAGCAGTGGAGAACTTAGCGGAATACAAAGAAATAATAGAGCTCATTAAGGGCAGCGGCGGCGACTACTTCAAGCGGTGCTTTCAATGCGGGCTATGCGATACAGTGTGCCCGTGGAACAGGGTTAGAAATTTCAGCATGCGCAAGATTGTCCGCCAAGCAACTTTTGGCCTCACCGAGATAGAGAGTGAAGATATTTGGCGTTGCACCACTTGCGGCCGGTGCCCCCAGCAATGCCCGAGGGACGTAAGGCAAATTGACTCGGGTATTGCCTTGAGAAGAATCGCCACTGAATATGGAGTTTTTCCTGAACCGGTCAAACCCATTAAGACTATAAGCGCCAGCCTTGTGGCCGAGGGCAATCCCCTTAGCGAAGAGCGGAAAAAAAGAGCTGATTGGGCAAGCGACCTGAAAGTAAAAAGTTTTGAAGAAGGCATGGAGCTGTTGTACTTCCCCGGCTGCTATCTCTGCTATGACCCCCGGATGAAGAAAGTGGCAAAGGCCACAGTCAGTATTCTTAACAAGGCCGGTGTTGAGTTTGGAATACTTGGAGAAAAGGAAAATTGCTGTGGGGAAAGCATCCGCAAGGCCGGTGACGAGGAGTTGTTTAGGCGTTTGGCAAAAGAAAATATCAAGACATTCATTGACAACGGGGTGAAACGGATCCTTGTTTCCTCACCCCATTGTCTCCATACCTTCAAGAATGAGTATCCTGAATTCATGGTCAATTTCGAGGTGATCCATATCACCGAATTCTTGTTGGAGCTTATTAAGGAAGGGAGGCTCCAATTGAGCAATGGTTACGAGAAAACAGTCACCTATCATGACCCGTGTTACCTTGGAAGACACAATGGCATATTTGATGAGCCCAGGGAAGTATTAGAGAAGCTCTCCGGTCTGAAACTGGTGGAAATGCCCGATGCCTTCAAGGATAGCCTGTGCTGCGGAGGAGGTGGAGGTAGGATCTGGATGGAGACCCCGAAGGGCGAAAGGTTTTCTGATTTGAGATTGGAGCAAGCCATTGATGTGGGAGCAGAGGTTTTAGTTACGGCTTGTCCTTACTGCATCACCAATTTCGAAGACAGTAGGATAACCTTGGAGGATCAAGACGAAACCAAGGCCATAGAAATCAAGGATATTACTGAGGTGATTGCAGAAGTCATATAAGAAGTTAGGGCTCAGGGCGTCAGGCTTTAGGCTTTGGCTGTTATTTAGTACCTTATTGGTTTTGCCCAATGCCTCATGCCTGAAGCCTTAAGCGTCGTTAAGTGGTAACAACTAATTGAGGTGATAGCAAGTGGAAAAGGAAATACCCCTGAAGGAGAAGATCCAACAGCTTTCAAAGAGTGTTGGGATTGGTAATTTCGGAGATGTTTTGGTTCTGGGTGGCGGCATTAGTGGAATTCAGGCCGCCCTGGACCTTGCCAACTCAGGGTTTAAGGTTTATCTAGTGGAGAAGGGACCATCTCTAGGCGGGAAGATGGCCCAGCTTGATAAGACCTTTCCCACCAATGACTGTTCCACCTGAATACTTGCACCCAAGATGGTCGAGGCCGACCGTCATGCCAACATAGAGATCCTCACCTATACTGAAGTGGAAAGAGTGGAAGGCAAAGCAGGGGACTTTACAGTAACCCTACTAAAGAAGCCACGGTATATCATTGAAGAAAACTGCACGGGATGTACCACGTGTGTGGAGTATTGCCCAATACAGGTTCCGGACCCATACAATCAAGAGCTTTCAACTAGCAAGGCCATTCATATATATTTTTCCCTTGCAGTTCCCCTCATAACCTACATAGATGAAAACTGTATTTATCTTCAAGAAAACAAATGCCAGATCTGCCAGCAAGTCTGCGAAAACAATGCCATTGACTTCAGCCAGCAGCCCCGAAAGCTGGAAGTGAAGGTGGGCGCCATTATCTTATCCCCGGGTTTTGAGATATTTGATCCTGGCCTAAAAAATGACTATGGCTACGGGAGGATGCAGAACGTTATCACCAGCTTGGACTTTGAGAGGCTGCTCGCCTCTACTGGACCCTATGAAGGAGAGATCAGGCGGCCCTCAGACGGCAAGCATCCCAAGAAGATAGCCTGGATCCAGTGCGTTGGCTCAAGACGGGTTACCGAGGGCGACAACAGTTATTGTTCTGCAGTGTGCTGTACCTATACACAGAAGCAGGTGATTCTTGCAAAGGAGCATGATGCAGACCTTGAAGCAACCATCTTTCACAATGATATCCGATCCTATGGCAAGGATTTTGAGCGCTACTTTCAGAGAACAGAGGAACTTCAAGGGGTGAGATTCATAAGAAGCTATGTCTCTGTGGGCAGGGAAATACCCGAGACAAAGAATGTGACCATCAGGTATTCCACCACAGATGAAGGTGTGAAGGAAGAAGAGTTCGACCTGGTAGTGCTTTCCGTGGGATTGAATCCACCCAGTGATGCAAAGGGCTTGGCAGAAAGCTTTGCAATTGACCTGGAGAGTCATGGATTCTGTAAAACCGATCCTTTGAAACGGATAGAGACGTCAAAGCAAGGTATCTTTGTAAGCGGCGCCTTCCAGGGGCCGGCGGACATTCCCGAATCGGTATTTGGAGCGAGCGGCGCAAGTGCCCTGTGTGGGGAAATTTTGGACTACAGGCGGGGAAAGCTTGTAAAGGAAAAGGAGTTTGCCGAAGAGGCGGACATAACAGGTCAAGAGCCGAGGATCGGCGTATTCGTATGTCACTGCGGCGCCAACATCGGCAGGGTCGTGGACGTGCCATCTGTGGTGGCATACGCCTCTACCTTGCCTAATGTGGTGCACGCTCAGGAGCAGTTATTTTCGTGTACCACCAATTCCGCCAAGGAGATCACTGACACGGTGAGGGAAAAACGCCTTAATCGTGTGATAGTGGCTGCCTGCAGCCCTAGGACTCTGGAGCCACTGTTTCAGGACACCCTTCGGGAGGCAGGCCTGAATAAGTATCTGCTGGAGATGGCAAATATTCGGGAGCACTGCTCCTGGGTTCATGCAAGGGAAAAGGAGGATGCCACCCAAAAGGCAAAGGATCTAGTACGGATGTCGGTTGCCAGGGCCGCTGCACTAGAGCCCCTTAGTGAGATTGAACTTCCCGTGAACAAAGAGGCTCTGGTTATCGGAGGAGGCATAGCGGGCATGACCTGCGCCCTTTCCATAGCCAGGCAGGGTCATGAGGTACATTTGATTGAAAAGGAAAAAGAACTTGGCGGAATAGCGAGGAGGCTTTATTACACGATTGATGGTCAGGACGTTCAAGCATACTTGGAAAAGTTAAAACAGGATGTCTACCGGCATCCACTGATCCACATATACACCGGTGCCACCATAACAGAGGCCACTGGATACGTTGGCAACTTTGTAACAAAGGTTAAATCAGATAAGGGCATGGTTGAAATAAAGCATGGAGCCGCGGTCGTGGCGGTAGGTGCCGATGAGTACAAGCCAACGGAATACCTTTACGGTGAAAATGACAGGGTTCTAACCCACCTTGAATTTGAAGAGGCCATGGCTGGCGGTGAGGAGAAGGTGACCGGGGCGGGCACCGTGGTTATGATCCAATGCGTTGGGTGCAGGAACGAGGATAGGAATTATTGCAGCAGGGTATGTTGCAGCCATGCGGTAAAGAACGCACTGAAGCTAAAGGAGATAAACCCTGAAGTTGATATCTATATTCTTTTTAGGGACATGCGTACCTATGGATTTATGGAAGACTACTATAGGGAAGCCTCTGAAAGGGATGTGAAATTTATTCGCTATGAGCCGGAAGATAAACCAAGTGTTGAGGCCGTGGAAGAAGGTGGGAGACAGGTCCTAAGGGTGGCGGTCACAGATCCGATTTTAGGGCAGAAACTGGCGATAGATGCCGATGTGGTGTCCCTTGCAGCTGCCGTTATCCCAAGAGATGATAATGAAAGGATATCGCAGTTTTTCAAGGTATCTTTGGATGCTGACGGATTTTTCAAGGAGGCCCACGTAAAACTCAGGCCAGTGGAATTTCCTGCCGAGGGTGTCTTCCTTTGCGGTACTGCCCACTACCCCAAGCATATTCAGGAAGTAGTATCCCAAGCATATGGTGCAGCAAGCAGGGTCATGACCTTACTTTCCAAAGATACGGTCACGGCTTCCGGGTCCATCTGTGTGGTAGATGAAGATAAGTGCGTGGCCTGCGCCGCATGTATTGCTGCGTGCACTTACGGCGCTATAGAATTTAAGGAGACGGCCCATGGCAAGAGCGCCTGGGTCAATCCAGTGATTTGTAAGGGAGACGGGTTGTGCAATTCAAAGTGCCCAACCGGGGCCATTTCTTTGAAGCACTTCACTGATGAAGAAATATTGTGCCAGATTGATGCCCTTGCAGGAGAGGAAGAAAGCCAAGAGGAATTCGACATGGCCGTTGGCGATATCTAATGAGCAAGACGAGAAAGAACGGTAATTAGGAAGGACGAGGTACTTGCAATGAGCGATAAACTCGGATTTAAGCCCAAGATCCTTGGTTTTGTGTGCCACTGGTGAGGATACGGGGCTGCGGACCTGGCTGGAGTTTCCAGACTTCAATACCCAAGTGACATAAGACTGATACGGGTCATGTGCTCGGGGAGGGTGGACCTTGGCTTTGTGCTGAGGGCCTTCTACAAGGGAATAGATGGGGTCTTCATTGGCGCCTGTCGCCTGAACGAATGCAATTACATCACGCAGGGTAATTATCATGCGTTACGGGTTACCCATATATGTAAAAAGCTGCTTGAGTACATGGGTATAAATCCTGATAGAGTCAGGATAGAGTTCATGAGTTCCGGAGAAGGAACTAGATTTGCAAGGGTCGTGGCGGATTTCACGAAAAAGATTAGGGAACTGGGCCCCCTGGGAGAAGGGGATGGTTTGGATAAGGATACCATGAGCGTAAAGCTCAAAGCCGCCCTTTCAATTGTTCCCTACATAAGGTTGGCGGAAACGGAAAGGCTCAGGCTTCCAAAAATGCCCGAAGACCAGTACGAGGAATTTTTCGCCAGTGAAGAAGGACAGCGCCTCTTTGAGGAACTGATAGGGGAGCGCTTGTCTATCGCCCAGATCATGATCCTTCTCAAGGAAAGGGCCATGTCAACGGCTGAAATTGCTCAAAAGCTAGGACTTAGTCCCTCCCGGGTATCAAAGTACTTGAGCAATTCATCCAAGATGGGACTGGTAAGATACGATATGGACCAGAAACGCTTTGCGCATGCTTAAAAGTTGCGAAGAAACACTGAACAGGTGTGATGAGAGGTTCAGCGGCTATGGATATGGATAGAGTGGATCAAATTATTGAAAAATACAATGGAGAGGCCAGCTCGCTAATTCAAGTATTGTTGGACATTCAGGCGGAGAACAATTGGCTCCCCAGGGAGGCCTTGGAGAGAATAAGCGAGAAACTCCAGGTTCCCATGACTCGAATTTTACATATTGCTACTTTTTACAAGGCATTCAGCCTGGTACCCAAAGGCCGTCACCAGATTCACATCTGTATGGGTACAGCATGCCACGTCCGTGGGGCTCCACGCGTTCTGGACGCCGTACAGGAGATCACGGGGCTGAGTCCGGGTGAGACGGACTTGGATTTGAAGTTCAGTCTAGAGACAGTCAATTGCCTTGGATGCTGTGCCCTAGGACCGGTCGTGGAAATTGACGGTAAGGCCCATGGTAAGGTTTCACCGAGTGATGTTGGGAGCATATTAGAACAGTATGAATAGGATAGGATTATGGCGCGAATAAATTCACCTGCTGAATTGGAAGAATATAGGAAAAAACTTCTGGCTGAAAGGGACCCTGAGAAGCCTTGCATAACCCTGTGTTCTGGGTCAGCCTGCCACGCAAGCGGTAGCA
>QMLZ01000102.1 GCA_003646995.1 Deltaproteobacteria bacterium
CACGCATCCTCATCCAAATGTGCGCTTTGACGCCAAACACCCGAGGTAGGAGCCCAGTGCGTTAGTAGCGCTCGCTGGGATCTGTGCGGGGGACCATCCGAAAGGATGGTTCCTACCGCGACCCCTAGCGTGGCATTGCCGGAAATTTCCGGGCCCCGCCGAGGGTGCCTCGGGTTGTGGCGGTATCGGTATAAGATGCTTTTCAATCGTAGCCGTGAAGGGCACTGGGGAGGGCCGGCGCATGATGGGTAGTACTGAGAAATGCAACAGAAAGGAGCCCTGCCTATCAAATTTCTCTTGAAACGCAGCAAGATAATTGCCATAATCTGTCTACAGACGGCTGTAAACGACACAAGGAGTGGTTTTTGCAATGGAAGTCAAAAGCATGACGGAGTCTGTTACTGAATACCTGAGGAAGGGAATTATCACTGGGCGGTTTGCACCGGGCGAGAGGCTCAATGAGACTGAATTGGCATTACGCCTTAATATTAGCAGACCTCCTATCCGTGAGTCATTTAGGATATTGGAAAAAGAGCGTTTGATCGTTACCATCCCGAGGAAAGGGACACATGTTACCGAATTATCAGTGAAAGACTTGGAAGAGGTGTATGCGGCGCGAGAAATGCTGGAATGCTATGCGATTGACCTTCTTGGAGCCAAGAATGCTAGAACACTACCCGCTGTAGAGGAGGTTCTTTCATTAGCTTCAAAGCTCGCTCCCCCCAGTGTGGAAAATGCTGATGAAATGGTTGACTACAACCTTAAATGCTTTGGTGGATATCATTTGGAATTGATCAGGTGTACTGGTAATCCTTGGTTGATCGAGTTCTACAATTCAATCGCATTTCACTTGGCGCGATACCAATGTATCTATTTGTATATGCCCGGTGGGGTAGAGTATTCCTTAGAAGCCCACGGTAGTATTTTGAGGCTTATCAAAAACGGGTTTTTTGCTCGGGCGAAGGAAGAGATGCGGATTCATATCAGAACCACTTTCGAATGGTTGAGAGACAAGATTTCAAAGGCCGGTGATGACGCAACGGACTCCAGGCCTCAGAGGAAGCCAGCACCTTAGCATCGAGAAAAAGATTAAAAAGGGTCGCTTCGAAGCTACTCTATGCTCAACACTCATTTGATGTCATCGGGGATCTAATCGTCTTACCCTGACCATGTAAAACCTTCACCCGTTGCCATTTATACAAGCCTGCCTGACTGGCAGACAGGCCTTCTCGTCCTTGGTCAAACCGCTGATCTAAGGTTAAGAGTTCAAACCATTCTTTTGTTGTCCACCTAACCATCTGAATCTTCATTCCTTTTTATGTGGTAGAAAAGATCCAGGCGAATGCATTTTTTTCTTGACATTGGATTGCGTCTACGGTAGACAGACGACTGTAGGCTGTAAACTTAACTTCAAGGAGGTGGCAAAAATGAAGGCAAGAGTGAGAGTGTTTTTAGCAATGTTGGTGGTTTTGGGGATGATTTATTTGGGTCCGTGGACTCCCTTGTTGCCCACGACAGGAGCGGCTCAAAAAGTATTTCACCTGAAAGCGATATCAGCGTGGCCGGCCGGAATGGGACTTCAGACCCTGGCAGAAAAGCACTATAAGTTGATAGAGGCCTACTCCGGCGGAAGGATAAAGATAAAGTCCTTCACTGCAGGTGAAATAGTGCCCCCTCTTGAGGTATGGGAGGCCGTTGGGAAAGGGGTTGCCGACATTGGCAGTGTCTGTAACTGCTACAGTATTGGTGATTGTTACGCTTGTGCATTTGGGTGCTCTACCCCAGGCATAAGGCAGATTGAGAAGCTAACATGGTTCAGGTGGGGTGGGGGCATGCAGATACTCCGGGACCTGCTAAAGAAGACCTATGGAGTGATGACATTCATAAGTCAGCCCGATACCACGGAAACATTCCTTTATTCAAAAAAGCCCATCAGGAATCTCAGTGACCTGAGGGCTCTTAAGATAAGATCAGTGGGACTTCGTGGAGATGTTTTTAAGTATATGGGCCTTGGGGTAGTGGCGCTACCTGGAGGTGAGATTGTTCCAGCGCTTGAGAGGGGAGCAATAGACGGTGCCGAGTTTTGTAGTATGTCTGTGGATCTGCCACTAGGAATTCCCGAAGCTGCTGGATATGTGTACATTTCGGATGTAGCTGCTGGGGCATCAAACCCTGTACTTTGCTTCAATATGAAGACATGGAAAAGTTTGCCAGACGATTTGAAGAAAGCAGTCGAAAAGGCTTCATGGGATGCAGCCTACCGTGCCTATGGTTTCCTTCTAGCTGACACCTTCTATAAGTGGAAGGTCGCAGAGACCAAGTACAAGATCAAGGTTCGAATGGTACCAAAGGAGGTATCTGAAGCAATCAAAAAAGCGGCCTTTGAATTCTATGACATGAAGGCCAGCAAAGACCCGGACTTTGCCCGTATATGGGGTTCGTTGAAAGAGTGGCACGAGCAGTACAAAAAGTACTTGCCGATCTATGAGCTGATCCCATGAATCTTGTGGCCGTAATTCTAACGGATGGTGGTAAGTACTTTTTCGGGGGGTATATGAGATGGAGAAAAATGGTAGTAACGGAACAATCGGACTTATCGACCGTTTCAATGAATATGTGGCAAGAGGATCCTCGTACTTGATACTCCTGGCCAGGTTGGCAGTGGTATATGAGATATTCTCACGATACGTGTTCAAACACCCCACAAGTTGGTCCTATGAGATCTCATATATGTTGTGTAGTGCTTTCTGGCTGCTTGGAGGCGCTTGGACACTAAAGATTGGCCGTCACGTCAATGTAGATGTCATCTATGGCCATCTTTCTCCTCGAACGCAGTTGGCAATAGATATCGTCTGCTACCTGTTGCTCCTTCTCCCCGTAGCGTTTTTCGTTCTTGCATATGGAACGATCTATGCCTGGGAATCCTGGAGTGCCAAAGAGCTATCGCATCTAAGTCCTTGGCATCCGCCTATCTACCCGTTTAAGACGCTTATACCTTTGACCTTTTTCATGTTGATAATTCAAGGAATAGCGGAAGTTGTTCGCACTATTCGGAAACTAAAGGAGTACAAAAAGACAGGAGATTAAAGGATGACTTTACCAGAGATTCTGAGCATGGTCATGCTGGGGTTGTCCATAGTGGGGATTATGATGGGCATCCCCGTAGCCTTTCTCCTAATGGGCCTGGGCTTCATATTTGGAATTATAGGCGTGGGTGTGGCAGGACTCAGCTATATGTATCCAATAAGCATGTTTGGGATCACAAGCAACTACTCCTTTTTGGCCGTCCCTGTATTCATATTCATGGGAACAATTCTCGTGCGTTCAGGTATAGCCGACAGGCTTTATGGGAGTCTACATATATTGATGGGGCCTTTGAAAGGAGGCCTGACTCTTGCCACTATAATCGTAGCCACATTATTTGGTGCGTGCACTGGCGTAATTGGCGCCTCTATCGTCTCTATCGGGTTATTGGCTCTCCCTGGGATGCTGGATCGTCAGTATAATAAACCATTGGTGGCGGGAACTATATGTGGCGGGGGTGTATTGGGCATGATCATCCCTCCCAGTATATTGCTTATCTTATATGGGCCAATGGCAAACCTTTCAATAGCTGACCTGTTTTTCGCTTCTGCCATACCTGGTCTGGTGCTATCAGCTCTTTACCTGGTCTATGTAGCGCTGGCCTGCCATATAAGGCCTGAATGGGGTCCTGTCTTGCCTCCAGAGCAGAGAAATATCCCCAGAGGTAAATTAATAAAAATGTTTTCCGGCTCTTTGATTCCCCCCATGTTTCTTATCCTAGCTGTTCTGGGGACAATCTTTTTTGGAATAGCTGCCCCAACCGAGGCCGCCGGAGCAGGTGCTGTCGGAGCCTTGATACTCCTTGCAGTATATGGGAAGTTCAACTGGCAGAATGTCAGGGGGGCAATCCTTGATGCCCTGCCAAGCGTTGCCATGGTCATGTTCGTGATTTTGGGTGCCAAATTTTTTACCATCACATTTCTAAGACTGGGCGGAGGCGACGTGATAAGACGCTTTCTCTTATCATTTCATCTGGGACCAACAGGGACTCTCTTAGTGATGTTATCCATTGCTTTTATAATGGGGATGTTTATGGACTTCATAGGTATGTTATTTATCATTACTCCTATTTATGCTCCCTTGATACGTGGTATGGGATTTGATCCATTGTGGTTCGGCACACTTTTCTGTTTGACATTGGTAGTTTCGCTTTCAACCCCCCCCTTCGCATATGCGATATTCTATCTTAAAGGCATAGCACCACCAAACATGGATCTTATGGATATGTACAAAGGTATCGTTCCCTTTATTGGGCTTCAGCTAATAATGATAGCATTGGTTTGGTGTTTTCCCGATCTGGCCCTCTGGCTGCCGAGGGTTATGTCAGGTGTAAAGTAGGTTTTGGCATGTGGAAGGGCGTGGTTCCAGTGAAGAAGATAAAGAGAAAGGTAAGGTTCATTTGGCTTTGGCTTGGTAAGTGAACTACAGCCTATGTTTAAGGAGCGTTGAAAGGGGGTAAGAATGGTTGAGTATCCAGAGTACAGCTCAGAGGATGTGATTCAAGATTTGAGTAAGATCCTACCTGAGGAGTCAATTTCGAAAAGCCTTTTCGAAAGGATAAACAATGCGGTGGATCCGTATACCTTTGCTTCGGATATTTCTCCTGAGGAAGTTCCCCACGCAGTAGTAAGGCCCGGGAGCACTGAGGAAGTGAGCGACTTGATGAGGTATGCCCATTCAAAGAAGATTCCTGTGTTTGTGAGGGGGTCGGGAACCAGTCTCCAGGGTGCTTCACGGTATCGTCATAAAGGTATTGTGCTGAATGTCAGTCGATTGAAGCACTTAAATATTGTGAAAGAGGACGGATTTGTAGAGTTTGGTCCGGGTCATCGTGTTCTGCATGTAAGGGAAGAATTGGAAAAGCAAGGGTATTTTCTCCCACTTGCCCCCGGAAGCATAAGGGTGGCGAGCATTGGTGGGATCATATCCAACAATACAAGCGGGCACGTGGTGGATTCCTGTTTGGGCAAACCAAGGGACTATATATTGGGCCTCGAGGTGGTCCTGCCAACGGGGGAGGT
This sequence comes from Deltaproteobacteria bacterium, assembly GCA_003646995.1. The sequence continues at coordinate 5,106 of QMLZ01000102.1, forward strand.
ACTGCGGACAGGGACAAGGAGCCTGAGAAGGCCGGCAGGGACAGACCTAACCCATTATTTCGTGGGTGGTGATGGCCTACTTGGAGTCATAACCAGTATTAGGATGAGGCTGATTCCCGAAGTGAAGAGTGCCTACGGGGTGGCCTTTTTCGAGGATGCCGTCCGGCTGGCAAAGGCAGTACAGAGAATTTACTTGGAGAAGGCTCCTTCCCCCTTGTTCCTGGAGTTCCTGGACAAACGTGTTGCGCAAATGAGTTTTGAGATTCAGGGGCTTGATTCACCCCCTGGACCCGTGCTTATGTTCCAGGCAATTGGAAGGAGTGAAGAAGAGGGTATTGCCAAGGCCGATGAGTTGGTGAAGGTTATTTCCAAGGAATCACCTATAGAAACCAGAAGGGTGGAAGACATAGAGGAATGGCACAAGATCTGGCTCACGAGGGAGTCGGCCTTGCCATATATTATCCAAGCCGCAAAAGGCGTTTTTGGCCTTTCTGAAATCGTGTCCTCTCTATCGGCTCTTGTGGATTGCCTGAAGGATGTCATGAATATGGGAAAGGGCATGCCCACCTTGGAGAAATTGGTGGAGCCCTACCTTTTTGGTCATATTGGGGCGCTGACATTTCATCCGGTTTTCGTTATACCTGCAGATTGGCCGGCCGAGGAGAAGGCAAAGGCCGTGGAAGAGATGTTTTTGAAAGAAGCAGAGATAAATGAGAAGTATGGAACTTGTGGTGGGGAATGGGGCCAGTTCTCTAGGAGAACGCCTTTCTACCTCAGGCGTTACGGTGAGAAGGCCTTTCAACTGGTACGCGACATAAAGAAGATATTCGACCCGAACCAAATCTTAAACCCTGATGTCTTTCTGGACCATTAGATGTCTTCTACTCAAGAGGAGGACCATAAGATGCAAGCACAAGCCACTGAAGCAAGACTTAAGGAAGATATCTTGGACATTTTGACCTGCTGTATAAATTGCCGGTTTTGTTTGCCCAGTTGTCCCTTGTTCGAGATTACACAGGGAGAAGTAACTCAAGGAGCCTCGGGGATTACCCGTGCCTTGTATTATGCCGTGAAATGGAACGAGATAGACAGGGAAGTCCTGGGCGAGCTTAGGAACATTCTGTATTCATGCATGACATGCAGGAACTGTGAAGTGGCCTGCAAAAATCTTAGTACCGGCACAAAGCTGCTGGATGCCATTGAGAAAGGGAGGGAGTTGCTGATCGAGAAGTTGATAGGCCCCATGCCCAAGCAAAAAAGGACCCTTGAATCATTGTATCTCTATGGAAACCCAAATGATATGCTGCCTGCGGATAGACAGGCCTGGTTGAGTGGCTTGAATGTGTCTAGTTTTGGCCCAGAGACAGATGTATTGCTTTATGTAGGCTGTACTGCCCCACATGATTTGGAAGCTCAGGGCATGGCTTTCAGGCTTGTGGAATTGTTAAAAAGGGCCGGGATTCGGTTTGGGATAATAGGGGATGAGATTTGCTGCGGACGTCCCGCCCTTGACATGGGTGAGTCAGGAGAAGGGGGCCTGTTTGAGGATATCTCCGGGAAAAACATCGCTCGGCTTGCCTCCCTCGGGGTCAAGCATGTAGTGACTCTTTCGCCCCATTGCTTTGACACATTTAGGAATAGATATCCTGAGGAGAAAATGAAAGGAATAAAGATTCAACACTACACCCAGTTCTTATCGGACTTGATAGAGAAAGGGCAGCTTAAGTTTGCGAAAAGCATTGAAAAAAAAGTAGTATATCACGATCCGTGTTACCTTGGTAGATATAACAGTATTTATGATGAACCTCGAAGGGTTTTAGAAAGTATTCCAGGTCTTGGGCTTGGTGAATTTGCCAGGGCTCGAGAGGATAGCCTTTGTTGTGGAGGAGGCGGCGGACGAATGTTCACCGATTTTGAAGCAGAAATAGGCCGGTTGGGCAATATTCGTGCAAAGGAAGCCCTTGATGCGGGAGCAGATACCATCGTGACTGCGTGCCCTTGGTGCAAGATTAATTTGGTAGACGGCGTCAAAATTGCAGGAATTGAGGAGTCAGTATCGGTAATAGATCTTGCTGAGCTCTGTATGAAGGCTCTGTAGTTTCACGCTGATTGAATTGGGACATTTCGTTCGCCACTAAGAAACAAGAATTTGAGAAGGGGGGCGAATCAAAAATGCAAATGATAGATGCGCACGTACATGTTGATTCAGTAAGTCGTCAAGACCTTGCCTTGATGTGTATGGCGGGGATACGGGCGGTAGTGAGTCAGACATACTACGCTCATGTGAATGTGACGATATCATCTCAGACTATAATCGATCTTTACGAACGATTGATAGAGTTCGAGACGTGGAGAACATCACAGGAATTCATAGACACTTATGTTGCTGTTAGCTTGAACCCTGTTAGCATTCCCACGGACTATCAAAAGGTTCTGGAGGCCATGCCAGTATATCTTGAGAAGGACAAAGTTGTAGCTATTGGTGAAATTGGTTTGGAACCTGCTTCCAAGACCTGTCCCGATTTGGTCAAGCAAGAAGAGATAGTACGAGAGCAACTGAGGATGGCAAAGCAATATAACAAACCAGTGGTCTTTCATACCCCTGCAGCGGAAAAAGAGAAGTGGGTGGAGAAATACTTTAACCTCATAAGCCAAGAAGGTATTGATAAGACCAAAGTGATCATAGATCACGCCGATGGTGCTGTGGCTAAAGCAATCTCGGATTTTGGGTGTATCGCAGGGATAACAGTTCAACCCTGGAGAAACCTAACGCCTGCTGATGGTGCCAAGATCTCGATGAGTTGTCCGCCTGATAGGGTTATTATTGACAGCGATTGCAGTCCCTTGCTCTCGGATCCTCTTAGTGTACCCAAGACCGCTCACGAAATGCGACGCCTTGGGATGAAGGAAGAAAATATCCGGAAGATGGTGTTCGATAATGCCGCCAAAATCTTTGATCTAAAATGAAAAAGGGGCATAGAAATGAATGGAATTTTTGTTGTAATGGAACAGCATGAAGGTTTGTTGGATGAGGCCTCATGGGAGATTGTGGAACACGGGAGGTCTCTTGCCGAAAAGCTCAACCAAAAGCTCTGTGGGGTAATTATGGGTAGCGGCATTGCAAAGCTCGCTGAAAATCTGGATCAGAGTGGGCTTGATGAGATATGTCTGATTGATTCACCATATCTATCTCGCTATTCTCCTGAACCCTATACGCAGGCGTTGTCAATACTTATCCAAGAACGTGCACCACTGATTGTTCTTATTGGTGCTACGCCAAACGGCAGCGATCTTGCGTCAAGGGTGGCGGCGCGGTTAAGGGTAGGACTGGTTTCAGAATGCATAGGCTTTGGTGTTAGCGAGGATGGCGCAATAGTAATGGAAAAACCTACCTATGAAGGCAAGGTCTTGGCCACCGTTTCCTTTATTCCCCCCGATGCCAAGGTAGGGATTGCCAGTGTTCAACTGGGGACGGTAGAGGCGAAGGAGTTGGTCTCTGCCAAGAAGCCACAGGTCACCAATCTGACTCCTCAGCTTGACACTGACAAATCCTCACTAAGGCTTGTGCGTTCCTTTAGAATAGACCCTGTGACACTTCCTCTTGAAGAATCGGAGGTTGTGGTTGCTGGGGGCCGCGGGGTAGGTAGCAAGGACAACTTCAAGATTCTAGAAGAGGCTGCAAGGGCGCTGGGTGGAACTGTAGGGGCCTCCCGTATTGCCGTAGATAACCAATGGGTTCACCGCGAAAGACAGGTGGGCCAAAGCGGCAAGACAGTGAACCCGAAGTTGTATATTGCTTGTGGTATATCTGGAGCTACTCATCATGTTCTTGGAATGAAGGATTCGAAGTTCATTGTCGCCATCAACACTGATCCCGGTGCACCTATCTTCAAGGTGTCTGATGTCTATATTGTCGGTGACTTGGTAGAGATCCTTCCCGCTATTATCACAGAAATAGAACAGGAAAAGAAGTCAGGGGTAAGAAAATGAATATCGTGGTATGTGTAAAGATAGTGGTTAGTACGGAGCAGCTTACAAGAATAGAGGGTGGTACGTCTATTGATGATCGGGGTCTACCCCATGTTGTAAACATGTGCGATCTTGTGGCATTAGAAGAAGCCTTGCAGTTGAAGGAGAAGGCTATAGCCACTAGAGTTACCACAATCTCCATGGGCACGTCTTCTGCTAAGGATGGACTATACAAGTCCCTTGCTATGGGTGCAGACAAAGCCATACTGCTTTGCGATTCGGCATTTGCCTCGTCCGATAGCTATGCTACATCAGTAGTGCTGGCAAGGGCCATAGAATCATTGGACTTCGGCCTTGTCCTGTGTGGCAAGAAATCCTCGGATACGGGGTCAGGACAAGTTGCCTATTATCTTGCTGAGATGTTAGGTGTTCCTGTGATCAGCGCAGCCGTAAAGTTGCAGATCTTTCCTGGTGAAAAGGTAGTTGTGCACAGGAAGCTGAGAGCAGGATTCAGAGATGTACTGGAAGCCCCGCTTCCTGCGGTAGTTTCAGTGGAAAGTGGGCTGAATGAGCCAAGATATGTGAGCCTTCGGGCCATTTCAAGAGCAAAAGGGAGAGATATTATAGAGTACCGTGCAAAGGACCTGGGCTTGTCTTTAGAAAATGTGGGAC
>QMLZ01000103.1 GCA_003646995.1 Deltaproteobacteria bacterium
AAGGGGTAACTTCTCAATAAGCTGGGGCAGCAGCTTAAAAAGTGCGGCATATCATTTAAAGGAGCATGGGTATGTCTTTTTTTGTCTCATGCCCTATAAGTAATGCTTAAGACACCCCATAAATCGGGACACCTACCGACATGCAGCATAATAGTCAAATCCGCGTTGCGCGTGTGTCCCGATTTATGGGGTCACACTGATGCCCCCTGTTGAAGGGCATGGAGCAAAAAAAGACATACCCATGCTCCCTGACTTTATGTAGGCCTTGTTGTGCCTTATTGCCCGACAGATACCCCAACTTATTGAGAAGTTACACGATTTTTTGTATTCAGGTTATAAGGTTCAAAGTTCGCGGTTGGGAGAATTCAGGTGGCGCAGATTTCACTCTGAACTACCTTACGAGACAGTCTAGTGTATCAAAAGAACCGGATGAACCCCAAAACACTGAATCTGAGTTGCGATTTTTTAAATAAAATAGAAAGGAGCATAGAGAAATGAAAATCGACCTTAATGCTGATGTAGGAGAGAGCTTTGGTGTCTATAAGATTGGCCTCGATGAAGAGGTAATCCCTCTTATTAGCTCAGCCAATATCGCATGCGGATTCCATGCTGGAGATCCAACGGCGATGAAGCGTACCATCGCCCTTGCCAAAGAGCATGGAGTGGCACTGGGCGCGCATCCAGGATTCCCCGATCTCTTAGGCTTTGGCAGAAGAAATATGGACGCGACATTGGAGGAAGTTCGGGACTATATCACCTACCAAATTGGCGCTCTTCAAGCTTTTGCCACCTCACAAAAAATGAAACTTCAGCATGTCAAAGCCCACGGTGCGCTCTACAATATGGCCGCTCAGGATATGCGTATCGCTGAGGCGATAACAGAAGCGGTTTCCAAACTGGATAAGAATCTCATCCTCGTCATGCTGCCTGGACCCAAAAAAGATGTGGTCCAAGAAATAGGAAAACAATACGACATCCGCGTTGTCTTTGAATTCTTTGCAGACAGGGCCTACAACAGTGATGGCACGCTTGTATCCCGAAGGGAGCCAGGTGCGGTGATTCATGATCATCAATTTGCGGCGGACAGGGTTATCAAAATGGTGACCGAGGATAAGATCGCCTCCAAGGATGGAACTGAGATCGAGGTGGCATCCGATACCATATGTGTCCACGGTGATAACCCCGCAGCGGTAAAGCTGGTAAAACATATCAGGGAAAGCCTCCTTTCGTCCGGAGTAGAGATTACACCTATGGGGCAATTCCTGTAGTAAAAAGCAATGCTCTACGACAAATTCCAATATCGAATCATGGGTGATCGGTCAGTGCTCGTCGAATTAGGGGATGAGATCAGTCCTGAGGTGAATCGACGAGTGAGGGAGTTTTATGCCATTATATTGGAAAACCCAATAGAAGGCCTCCTCGAAATTGTTCCTGCGTACCGATCCTTCCTCATTATATACAACCCGCTCAAGATCGACCTCTTTATGATAAAAACCAAGATGGAGGCTCTCAAAAAAAAGATCGGGAAAATAAAGATCCCTGAACCCAAAACAGTGGAAATTCCCGTTGTCTATGGTGGTAAATATGGGCCTGACATGGAATGGGTAGCACAATATCACAAAATAAGCATTGAGCAAGTAATCCAGCTTCATACCGGAAACACATATCAGGTCTATATGATCGGCTTTATGCCAGGCTTTCCCTATATGGGAGAACTACCTGAAGGCCTTGCTACTCCACGCAGGGAAACCCCAAGGACGGTAATTCCTCAAGGCTCTGTAGCTATAGCCCAGACGCAAACTGGTATTTACCCGGCAGAGAGCCCTGGGGGATGGCAAATCCTCGGTCGCACACCCCTGAAGCTCTTCAACCCGCTACACTCACCTCCCACCCTCCTCGAGATGGGCGATCTGGTGCAGTTCTTTTCAATAGGAGAGGAAGTATTCAAGCAATGGCAGCAGTAGAAACCATAGAAGTTCTGACACCGGGTCCCCTCACCACTTTTCAGGACTTGGGGAGGTTCGGCTATGGGCGATACGGTGTTCCGCCCAGCGGCGCGCTGGACACCTTCTCGCTAAGGGCGGCCAATTTGCTCGTGGGGAACAAAGAGAATGAGGCATGCCTTGAAATCACTATGTTTGGATTAAAAATCAAGGCTCTCAGAGATGTAGCCATTGCCGTTACCGGTGGGGACCTTCTGCCTTTTTATAATGATAAGCCCCTCAGCATGTGGGTCTCCCTTATCTTGAAGGAGGGCGATACCCTTTCGTTTAGAGGCATGAAAGGGGGCTGTCGCTCATACCTGTCTATAGGAGGGGGATTCTTTTTGCCTGAGGTTATTGGCAGCAGATCTACAAATCTTTCCTCTGGGTTCGGTGGTTTGGATGGAAGGCCTGTGAAAAAAGGCGACATCTTCACTGCTCACTTACCCGAACCTCACCTCGAAACCGAAGGACGATGGTTCCCTCAAGACCTGATCCCTCGCTATAAGAGTGAATGGCGTCTAAGAGTTATCTTCGGCCCGCAAGACGTACAATTCACCAAGAAGGCTAAGACCACCTTTTGTAATTCTTACTACCAGGTGAATCCTCAATCGGACCGTACCGGTATTAGGATGACTGGACCAATAATTGAGAGAAGGCCCAATGTACATGAGTCGATCATCTCAGAGGGAGTAATCCCCGGCGCCATCCAGGTGCCAGGGGATGGTCAACCCATTATCATCCTGGTTGAAATAGTGACCGGCGGTTACAGGAAGATCGCCACTGTGATTACAGCAGATCTACCTCTCTTAGGGCAGATAAAACCTGGAGATATTGTGAAATTCGAACAGGTCTCTTTAGATAAGGCATATAAGGCAATAAGGGAGATAGAGGAGAGGATCAAAAGGTTTAAGGAAGGTCTACTATGCAGGCCGCCCTAAGAGGTGGCCAGCTCTTCATTCAGCATGTCTGATACAAACATATGGCCCGGCGTGTGTGTGATACAGATATCGGGCTTGGCATTCAAAAGGGCCGCCTGAGGTGTCACGCCGCATGCCCAAAAAACGGGTGTCTCGCCCTGCTTGACCTTTACTGCTTCGCCAAAATCAGGTCCGGACAGGTCTTTTATCCCTATCTTCTCCGGGCTTCCTATGTGGACAGGGGACCCGTGCACAAAGGGATAGCGAGCCGTTATCTGGACAGCCCTGGTCACCTTTTCAAGTGGTATAGGCCGCATGGTGACAATCAGAGGACCACGGAATATCCCGCCATCTCTGCACGGGATATTGGTGATATACATAGGAACGTTTTTCCCCTCTTCGATGTGCCGTACCGGGATATGGGTTTTTATCAGTGCCTCCTCAAAGGTAAAGCTACAGCCGAGGAAAAAGGTGACAAAATCATCCTGCCAGAGCTCTTGTATGTCCTTTCTTGTATCCTTTAAATCACCGTGGCGGAATACATTATAGCGGGGAACATCGGTGCGAATATCTGCACCGGATGCAAATGAGTCTATTTCGTATTGTCCTGGCGCCAAGACCTCCAACACTGGGCACGGCTTTGGATTCCTGTGGCAGAAAAGAAAGAAGTCAAAGGCGTATCGATAAGGCAATATAACAACATTTGCCTGAGCATAGCCCATAGCAAGCCCTGCAGTTGGCTTTGCCCATTCTCCACGGCGGATACGTAAACGCAACTCCCTGGGAGAAAGTTTCTCAATCCCCTTAGCTCTCAATCTCAAATCCCCAAAAAGGCCTTACGGACTACATCACTCCTGATTAGCTCCTCCCCAGTGCCTTCCAGGACTATCCTTCCTGTCTGAAGCACATAGCCCCTGTCGGCAATCTCCAGGGACTCACGCACGTTTTGTTCCACCAGGAGGATGGTCATTCCCTCCCGTTTAAGCTTACGGACGGTATCCAAGACCTCGTCCACCAAGCGGGGAGCAAGCCCCAGAGATGGTTCATCCAGCATAAGTAAACTGGGATTGGACATAAGGCCGCGGCCTATGGCCACCATCTGTGCTTCACCCCCGGATAGGGTGAGGGTGGCCTGGTCTCGGCGTTCTTTCAAGCGTGGAAAGAAGCTATAGACAAATTGCAGGTTCTCCTGAATACGTTCTTTATCATTAAGCGTGTAGGCACCCAACAATAGATTCTCCTCCACGGAGAGTGCAGTGAAAAGCATTCTCTCCTCAGGTACATAGGTAATACCCGTACGGACAACTTCCTCAGTCTTGAGATTTTTAATCTCTCGACCCTGGAACAAAATTTCACCATCAAACACGCGCACAGCTCCCATTATGGCCTTCAAAAATGTAGACTTACCGGATCCGTTAGCTCCGACCACGCACACAGTTTCAGCCGGGTCCACAGCTAAAGAGAGACCCTGAATGACCGGTATGCTTGAGTATCGAACCTTTATATCTTTAACTTGTAGGATATGTTCAGCCATGGCCTATGTTAACTCCCCTGCGTGCTCATGGACGTACCTCTCGCCAAGGTATGCCTTGACTACGTTTGGGTCTCTGGCAATAGTCTCAGGATTGCCATCGGCGATCTTTTGACCGGAGTCCAAAACAATCACGCGATCACTGATCTTCATAACCAATTCCATGACGTGCTCAATCAGCATCACCGTAATTTCCATGTTATAGTGTATATGTTGGATGGTAGCCATGATATCTTCAATCTCGCTGGGATTTAAACCAGCAGCTACCTCATCTAAAAGAAGCATTTTAGGGTCAGTGCCCACAGCCGCGGCAATAGCGACCTGTTTTTGAGAGGCCACTGGGAGCTCGCTAAGAATATAATCTGAGAGATCGTGCAGTTTAAAATCCTTCATTATCTGCTCAGCACGAGTCTTGGCCTGTGACCTGGACCGGGTGCGCATAAAGCACCCTACCATGATATTTTCTACTACGGTCATATCACCAGATGCCACATAGACCTGAAAGGTCCTTGCCAGACCAAGTCTTGCCACTTCATAGTCCTTTAGTGCGGTAATATCATGTCCACTGAAGATGATCTTTCCTGAGGAAACTGGGTATAATCCAGCGATGCAATTAAAAAGCGTGGTCTTGCCTGCCCCATTGGGCCCAATCAGGCCCACCAGTTCCTCTTTTTTTATGCTGAAGGAGATATCCTCATTGGCTTTCAATCCGCCGAAGTATTTTGTCAGGTTATGAACTTCAAGTAATGCCATCAGTTTCGCTTTCTCCGGCGCACCTTCTCCACAATACCCCATATCCCACGGGGTTCCACTGCTGAGACGAGCATAATAATGGCCCCGTAAACAATCAGGTCAATCCCGATCAAACCTGCCCGTGCACCCAACCACTCCTTCAGATAGCTCTTTAGGGGTATCAAAACGCCCGCTCCGATGATAGGCCCCCATAAAGATCCCGCTCCACCAAGCATGGCCATAAGGGCGATGAGTATAGAGATATCCAGGCTCATGGTATCTTCGGGTTCGATGTTTTTGATATAGCAGGCATGAAATGAGCCTACTACACTCACGAAGGAGGTGGCAATTGCATAGGTCTTTATCTTGGCCCAGTGCACGTTGATACCCAATGATTTGGCAACCTCTTCATTGTCTTTAATCGAACGCAGTTGGAACCCCAACCTGGATTTCCGAAACCAGTTTACATACAGAATTCCAAGAAAAAAGAAACCTAGGATCACATAATAGTAATAGATATCTTCCTTAAAAATCAGATGCAGAAAATCCGGTGGATTATATTTAATGGGTGAGATTTCTATCCCACAGGCAGCGCCCACAAAATCCCAGACCTCAAAGATATCCTTGAGAACCAGGGAGGTTGCAATGGTGGCAATGGCAAAATAATGCCCTTTCAGCCGAAACAGGGGGTAGCCAATAATGAATGACCAGATAACAGCAAAACAAACACCGATCGGCATGGATACCCAAAATGGCACATCCCACCGAACCATCAACACCGCAGTCGTGAAGGCCCCAATGCCAACATACTGGGCCTTTCCAAGGTCCACCTGACCGCCATATCCACCAATAGTATTCCAGCCCATTCCGTATAACGAGAACATGAGAAACTGGATCATGGTAGCCATAGCGAAAGCGGAATGTGGAGTGGCCGGAAAGATTACCAGAAGACCGCCGAGCACTCCGGCAATGATCATGTCGAGGCGGGGAAAGTCCGAAAAATCCAAGGCGCTGCTTAACGCTTCCATCCAAACAACCCCCTTGGGCGAACTATCATGATCACGAAATATGCCAGATACACCCACATGTACTTAAGGGATGTCATGGGCACATCCGCCATCCAGCCAAAATTAAAGATGTATGTTAAGAAATCCCAGATTCCTGGAATCTCGGTAATGACGCCAACTGCAAGTCCGGCAAAGAAGGCCCCTGACACGCTACCAAAACCGCCCAATGCCACGATTGCAAAGGCGATCATGGTGAACAATAGCCCAATGAAAGGATTAACCGACCAGAAGTTGACAAGAAGTGCCCCGGCGATTGTCACCGTACCTCCACCGATACCCCACGCCAGGGCATTCATTCTCTCTGTGGAGATGCCCATGTATCGAGCTCCCTGGGGATTCAAGGATGTGGCTGTAAGGGCCTTGCCTATTTTTGTCCGATTTATAACCAACCACACGGCCCAGAAGGCGATCACAGAGAGGGCCGCTGCTGCCAGTTTGGTGGCTGGAGCAATGACGCCCATTCCTATATTAAAACTCTTGCCAACTAAAATGCCCTGATGGATGGCACGGTCTTCAGCGCCAAAAAAGAGAAGGGCCAGATTCCTTAAAAAAATCATCAACCCAAAGGTCCCAAGCAGCTGAGCCACCATGGGACCCCTGATGACAAACTTGACAAAACCGAAATAGCAGATGATACCCAGCAAGAACCCTGCGGCCGCAGCAACTGGCAGGGTTAACAGAGGTTCCATCCCCGTGGCCTGAGCCGTCAACAAGCCCGTGTACATACCAACCATGAGAAATTCCCCGTGAGCGAAGTTCACAATTTCCATCACCCCAAAGATTATTGTCAGGCCCAATGCCACCATGGCCAAGACCATGCCTATAAGCAAACCGGCAAACAGGGAACTTACCAGAATATCCATCAAAATCTCCCAAACACCAATTTCATATTAGAGAACAATGGTATCAGAACCATTTAAAAGGAAAGATCATGTCAGCAGTAGCAACGTCAAAAGGATAGATAATCTCAAGCACTAACTTGCCATCAACCATCTGATATTGACCTATGAGGCCGGATCCCAGCACATTCTGACCCAGCTCATCCCCAGAAGGGGTAAACTGAATCCCGGCCCAGGGCACTACAAGTTGATCACCCGGGATACGGATGGCGTTGGCTGCCCTCTGGATATCGGCAGGTTTTGTTGAGCCGGCTTTCTCTAAGATATGGACCCAGGTCTGTACACCTGTAAAGGCCCTCGCCGAGGCACCACCTAAATCGTTGCCGGTCTTCCCCTTATAAAGGGCGTTGACCTGTCCGGCTACCTTCTTAATCTGGGCTACCTTAGGGAGAAAAACTGTTCGGGTCAAAATGCCTACAATGCTATCCCTGAGAGTGCTTCGGAACTCTGGCTTCTCAAACCCGGCGTCCTGGCCCCAGATGATCTTGGGTTTGGCTTTTTGGGCCTTTAAGGTCTTGACCAGTAAGATAGCATCAGAGGTGTAGGATGCAAAAAGCATTACATCCGGCCGGGCAGCCTTCAAGGAACGCACTTCGCTGGAGAGGTCTGGCGCCTTGGCCGTATACAGGAGAGATTTTCTGAGGTTAAAGCCATACTCCTTGGCAAGGGACTTGATGATACTAGAGACGTGAGAACCCCATTCGGTCTTCTCACAGGCCGAGGCCAGATTGCTGATCTCCTTTTCGGGCACTGCCTTCACGCCCTTCACCTTACCCTGTGTCAGTCCCTTCAGCAATTCGAAAAGGTCCTTGGTGAACCACTTATCGTGGGGAGTAGTCCGCCAGAACCACTTAAATCCTCTTGTTGTCAAAGCAGGCGAGGTGGAGGTGCCGTTAATCATGGGAACACCGTATTGCTCGCATACGGCGCTGACAGTTTTTGTCACCGAACTATGGTAGCAACCCAGCATACCATCAACCTTATCGTCCAGTATGAGTTTCTTGGCCAGATCAGCGCCGAGTGTGGGGTTTGCCTGGTGATCCTTGAAAATAAGTTTAATTTTGGCTCCGCCCAGGGATTTGATGCCAGCATTCTTTGCCATATCCATATCCAATCCAGGCATCATATTATTGGCGATCTTCGCAGATAATTCTGCCCCGGCTTTAAGCTCGCGCCCTGCAGCAGCCGCTCCACCGGTGAGAGGGTAGATAGCTCCGATCTTGACTGTTTTAGCCTGAGCTATAACCGGACTTCCAGTTATCCACCAACAAGCCACCAAACAGACCGCTAAGGTTAATAAAAATAACTTTTTCATTTTGTACCTCCTTTCTTTTGGTTAAAAAAAATAATAAAATTCCTTACATGTAAAAAAACCCATGTAAATCCTTAATTTTTTATCAGGATAGATAGGTATTAAGTACAAAGATTTAGTTTTGTCAAGGTATTTCTTGCCTGCCCTTTCCAGCGCATATTTGGACAATCGAGTCCAATTGATATATTTTCAAATCAATCTCCTGCATAAAAAACCAGTAATCTCGGCGCTTATTTTTTCACTTGATATACAAAAACTCCCTGCACAAAAAGGCCTATGGTCTCCACAGGTACATAAATTGCAGTCCGGAAATAGCGGCAAGGCCATCTCCGTTGATGGCGATCAGGTTTATTTCCTTATGCGAGGTGACTGGCAATCCAGAGTAAATTGTTCCCTTATAGCTACGAGGTCGATTATAGGTAACAATCTTAGCATCTTCAAGTTTAAGCGCCTTCTTCATTTCCTCAACGGCATCGTCTAAATAACCGATCCGGTCAATAAGCTTCATCTCCAATGCCTGATCTGCGGTAAAGATTCTGCCATCTGCGAGTTTTCTTATCTCCTCTTTGCTTAATAAAGGCTGGCGTCCAGCAAACACTACCTTTACAAACCTCTCATGCAATGTGTTGATTATCGTCTGGATGATATCTTTTTCTTCAGGGGTGCTTGGCCTAAATGGAGACCATATATCTTTTTTTTCACCCGATTTTATTGTTTCTTCCTGAATCCCTATCTTTGAGAGAAATTTTTCAACATTAAATTTCATGGCAATTACCCCGATATTACCGGTAACAGAGGTGGGATGGGCGATAATCTCATCAGCAACTGAAGCAACATAATACCCGCCGGATGTAGCTGTGCCAGTCAAACATGCAACAATTCTGACACCTGTCTGCTTCTTGTATTGCATCAATTCATGATAGATAATGTCAGTCGCAGTAACAGAGCCGCCAGGAGAATTGATCTTAATGATAACACCTGCTATGGAACTATCTCCTTCGGCCTTCTGTAGCTCCTCTTTAATCCGAGCCACCAGGGAAACCTTTTTTGAAAATCCCAAGCCTTTTGACTCTTTCTTCTCTGAGATGATTCCTGATATATTCAACAGAAGAATCTTGGTCTCCCCCTCTCCTTCCAGCACCTGCTCCTCCAATGGCTGTATAGGAGGAAATAAAGGAATCTGTACAACAGC
>QMLZ01000104.1 GCA_003646995.1 Deltaproteobacteria bacterium
TGATCCTCTTGCGAGGAGAAAAGGAAAATTTCTCGTTTACAATGATAAAAAACGCATCCTCAAGATATTGGAGATAATTGGCAATAGTTCGTTTACTTCCAGGGAGGTCATTAAGCTTCAATGTTTTTTCGAACTTGCTTATTGAAAATATACTTGAATAGGTTTCCAGAAACTCAGTCATCAAAGCGTCCAGGACATAGCGGGCTTTGATATTATAACGTTCCAATATGTCTCTATAAAAAATTGTTTTGTAATAATTTTGCAAAAGTTTCCGGCGTTCCATTTCGTTAGAGGCCATTACTACCTCAGGGAAACCACCGTCCCTGATGTACCTGTCGAATGCGGCTAGGATTTTTCCTCTAGCAGGGGTATGAAAAGTTGCGGGTGTGAAGGAAATCTCTTGATACCGAAGATACTCTTTAAATGAGAATGGCAGCATAAGGATATCCTCATACCTTCCACGAAGCTCAGTTGCCACCTCACGGCTCAGGAGCTTTGAATTGCTCCCCGAAATAATGATCTTGAACCGACGTCGGTTGTGTAATGTGCGAAGCACACGGCTCCAGTCAGAAAGATTTTGCACTTCATCGAAAAAGAGAAAATCGGGGTATTTGCCTGTTAGCTGGTAAAAAACTGAAAAAATTTCGTCTATGCCTTCGCTGCTTAACCCGGCCAGCCGGAAGTCCTCGAAATCTATGAATAAAATATTTTCTTTTGTATACTGGCCATCCTGCAGAAGCGATTGAACCAACTGGTACATAAAGTAGGTTTTTCCTGCTCTCCTGGGCCCGACAATGGCAAGTATACGAAGAAGGTCTTCAGGTTTAATATCAAGGTTGTTTCGCGGCACTATAAGAGGTAGCTGTGCTTCCTCCAGCCATTCGGCTACAATGCTAAGCAACGCATTTCTTTTTAGGTTGTTTACCATAGTAAACAATTTTACAATTAATTGTTTACTTGTCAACTATAAGTTGTGGAGAAAGGGTTGTTATGTTTTGTTTGGTCTGTTTGGGAGAGCGAAAATATCATTCGTTTATTCCATACATGTCCACGTTATGGACATATCCGTAAAATATGTCCAAAAAAAGTATTTTCTTGGACATGTCGTAATTAAGTGTCCAAAACATACCCATGTTATTGTGAAAGCAATTCGTAAAGCCTTGTATTAAGATAAAGCATCTCCCTGCCCATCTTCTGGGCTTTCAATATCCCTATTTTTTCGAGTTGTCTCAAATAATCTGCTGCCGTCTTTCTCTCTGCAATTCCTGCATCCACCAAGAATTGCGCCTTGGTATAAGGCTGGCGGAAAATTAGCTCTATCAGTTCCTTGGAATATACCCGGCGAGGGAGCTTCTCCTTTGCCAACTCAAGGGTTTCTGTCATCAGGTCCCGAATGGCCAAAATGCGTTTGCGCGTAAAGAGGGCAGTTTGTTCCACTGCATCCAGCATGTATAGTATCCAAGGCTCCCATAAAGATTTTTCAGTAACCTCTCTGAGAAGACGGTAGTAGTGATTTTTGTGCTCAATGATGTATTTGCTCAAATACAACACAGGCAAATCCAGCAGCTCACGGAACACAAGGAACAATATGCTGATGATTCGGCCAGTCCGCCCGTTACCGTCTAAGAAAGGATGAATGGCCTCGAATTGATAATGAATAATCGCCATCTTTATTAGTGGATCAATAACGTCTTCAGCGTGGATATATTCCTCCAGGTTCTTTAGTTTATCGCGAATGACAGCCTCTCCTTCAGGTGGGGTGTAAATTATCTGGCCGGTTGCAGCATTCACAATGGCTGTTCCAGGCACCCGCCGGATTCCTGCTTCATTTTTCTTGATGGTGCAGACGACTCTCACAAAGAGGTTTGTTGAAAGGACTTGGCGTTGTTTCAGCTCCTGGTAGCCTTCCCAAAGGGCCTCTCGGTACTGTAAGACCTCTTTTGTTGCTGGGTCAATTTTGCTCGTTCTAGCAGTAAAAGCTTTAAAGAGGGCATCATTAGTGGTGATGACGTTCTCAATCTCAGAGCTTGCTTTTGCCTCTTGAAGTACAATGGAATTTATGAGAATGGACTGGTTTGGGATCGTTTCTCCAAGCCCCTTTAGTTCTGCAAGGGCACGGCTTGCCCTTAACGCCTTTTTCAAAACGGGTTTCGTCTCGACATCTGCCTTTGGTGGCAGAAGAGGCAAATCGTTATATGGTTTTTGAGGATCAAAAGTCATACCCTAACACCCTCAAATTTTATCTGATTTGACGTTCAAGTTGATGTGACAGGTCAAATTGCTTTTTGAGGTCACTTGTAAGCCTTTTCATCTTTTCCTCAAACGGCTCATCATCCTCCTCGGGCGGAGGAGCGCTTACATATCGACCGAGAGTAAAGATGTGGCTCCGACCAGAAGCCTATTGCCTCAAATCCTAGATTTGCTTAGGCGTTATTTTTGGAGTTTACTGCCTTGTCCATTTCAGGATAAGTTCTGGGATTATTTTCGAAATTTAGTGAAATTTATCTAAATTTAGTTACTTAGTCAAGAAAATTCGCCTCTTTCGTAGATAAGTCAGAGAGTACTCTAGAGGGAACTTTATCGTATGGTTTTGACACCTGCCGCTGTCAGAAAGGAATACGGACAAAGAAGCTGTCACAAACTAGCCAAGAGGCTAGGAAACTGGGAGGCTGGGATGCCAGGAGGTGCAAGGTAAAAGATGGCTATGTTGCCTGTTGAGGTCTACTCAAGGCTTGACAAACGCTTCAAATTTGCATAGGAATAAAACTATGGAAATTCGAACTGCTCATCGCGCACTATTTAACGTGGATTTTTCTTGGTGGTGGTGCCTCATCCATGAGGTGACCCCACCGCATTAATATTTTTGAGAAAGTAAGAACCGTGGGGTCACCCAGGTAGGCCCCACGGTTTTTTATTGCTTGTAAACTATTTGAAAAGGGCTGTGGGGCCTGAGGCTCCCAGCCCTTTTTGCGTTGGGCATAACGCACAAAAACCCAAATCAAAGGAGGATAAAACAATGAAGGAAGCAATTTTAAAAGCAGTGTCCGGGCAAGACCTTTCCGAGCAAGAGATGGAAAAGGTGATGAACCAAATAGTCTCAGGCCATGCGACCAGAGCGCAAGTAGGGGCCTTTATCACTGCTCTGAGACTCAAGGGTGAAACAGAGGACGAGATAGTGGGCGCCGCTAAGGCCATAAGGTCCAAGACAAAAAAACTCCGGATCCGTAATGGGCACCTCACTCTTGACCGTGATGAAATCAACATTGACGAGGAGACGATCCTCGATACCTGTGGTACTGGGGGTGAGGGCACAAAAACCTTCAGCGTGTCCACTGCCACAGCTTTTGTAGTGGCAGGTGGTGGTGTAAAAGTCGCCAAATATGGCCACAGGCCCGTATCTACCAGGTGCGGTAGTGCAGATGTACTGGAGGCATTGGGAGTCAACCTTGAAATCAACACCGCCTCGGTGGAACAGTGTATCCAGCAATTGGGTATCGGCTTCATCTATGCGCCGTTTTTTGAAAGTCCAATGAGGCATGCTGTAAGCGTCCGCCGCGATATTGGTATCAAGTCCATATTCAATCTCCTGGGTCCACTGGTAAACCCCGCTGCTGCGAACGTACAAGTCCTAGGCGTTTACTCCGCTGATCTTACGGAAAAGATCGCCCGAGTACTTGGCCGTCTCGGCTCAAGGGAGGCATTTGTAGTATTCGGCCAAAGCACTCTCGATGAAATCAGCATCTGCGGTCCAACTATCATTTCCCATTTGACCAAGGGATGTGTAAGTACATTCGAGATAGAGCCAGAGCAATTTGGCCTCCAGCGGGCACAACCCGAGTCCATAAGAGGGGGAAATGCTGAGCAAAACGCACGTATCATCAGGAACGTCCTGGAAGGGGAGCGCGGACCAAGACGCGATGTGGTGTTGTTGAATGCCGCAGCAGCTTTTATGGCGGCGGGGCTGGACAACGACTTTAATTCCGGATTGGAGAGAGCAAGAGAATCGATCGACTCAGGGCGCGCAAGAGATAAACTTCAATCTGTCATCAGCTTTACCCAACAATGCGGCCACTTTTCCCGCTGGGAGGCACTTGAACAGGGGAGCAGCCTGTGAGAGACGAGATCATCTCGGCCTTTCTGGACATTGCAAGCGCTTTCAGGTATAGGTTCAATTAGTTGGAAAGAGTTGTTCAACGCGGCGTTAATCGCTGTATTACGCCCGTTTAATTTACTAGCAGATGCGGTCAAGAGACGCGTGGCGTGAATTTTGACCCAATGGAGCCCGGGTGTGAAAAACCAGCACATAGCGGATATCTTCAAGGACTTCTATGACAGAATCGCTGCAGACCCTTATGCATACCTTTTCCCCATCGCTGAGATCGTGGGCACAATCATTCTTGCTGCCATACTGTGGTGGATCTTCAATATCATTGCACGGCGGATAGAAAAAAAATACAGGCACACCGCATTTGTAGAGCGAAATCCCGGGGTGTTCAAATTGTTCAGGCGCGGCGGCCATCTTACCATCCTGCTGCTTGCAGGAGCGGAATTCCTGGCCATTCTACGTGCGCCCGGGCTCCAAAAGGTATTTTACGCCATCTTGGTCTTTCTGCTGGCCTCTCTTGGGAAGAACCTCTTGGACATCTTGATTCCTTTCTTGGAAAGGAAAATCGCGGATAAGACCGAAACCAAGGTGGACAATGTCATTCTTGACCTTTTCAAAAATTTTTCAGGTTTCATCATCTATACCCTGGGTGCCTTTTTCGCCCTCGACTTACTCGGCTTAAATATCACGCCATTGGTTGCTGGGGCTGGAGTGGCAGGATTGGCTATCGGCTTTGCCGCTAGGGACACGCTCTCTAACCTCATAGCCGGAATATTGCTCATCATTGACCGGCCTTTCGAGCTGGGCGATCGAATCGAGGTCTGGTCTGCCCCTAGCAATTCTGCGACGTGGGGGGATGTGATTGACATTGGCATCCGGGCAACGAAGATCCGCACTACTGACAACATAGTAATCGTTATTCCTAACAACGAGATCATGAAGAGAGATATTATCAACTATACGGCCATTACAAAGGAAATAAGGGTGCGAATTCAGATCGGCATTGCTTACGAGGCCGACGTAAGCAAGGCCAAACAGGCCATATCCGACATCGCCTACGAGCTGGACTGGGTAATGAAGGAGCCCCCGGTAAAGGTAGTAGTAAAAAGCTTCGGTGAATCGTCCGTGAATCTTGAAGCAAGGGTCTGGATAAAAGACCCTAGAAGAAGAATCGACACGATTTCTTACATAACCGACAGAGTAAAGGCGGTATTTCAGGAACAGGGAATTGAAATTCCATACCCTAAGAGGGATATAATAATCAGGCATGAGGCATAATGGCTGAGGCGGGAGTCTGGGAAGTGCGGATCATTGGGCCTCTTGATATCTCACATTTAGAGCAGTAGGGAACAAAAGTATGCAATTGAAACGTGGATTCAAGACAAGTGAGGTTAAGGCCAAGGCAATCGAGGATTTTCGCAACCACGTATCACGGGGAAAGGTGGAATTCTTTCGCAAGTACGGAATGGAATTTGTGATGGGTGCCCGTGATGGCTGTTATTTGGAAGACCTAGATGGAGGCAAGCGCCTGTTCAACTTACACTGTAACGGTGGCGTGTTCAATCTAGGACATAGAAATCAGGAATTGATCCAGGTCTTAGCGGAGGCCTTCAAGCAATACGATATAGGAAATAGCCATCTCATCAGCAAGGGCAGGGCGGACCTAGCAAGTCTTCTGGCGGAGCTCATGCCCGCGGACCTCGATTACGTTATTTTCGGGGTGAGCGGCGGGGAAGCAGTTGATGTGGCCCTAAAAATTGCAAGGGGGTATACCCGCAGGCACAAGATCATCTCGGCAAAAGGAGGCTATCACGGCCATACGGGGCTTGCAGTAGCTGCAGGAGATGAAAAGTACAGGGCACCTTTTGCCCTCAGTATCCCGGGCTTTGTTCAGGTTCCCTTTGGAAGCGTTGAAGCGCTCGAGGCAGAAATGGACGAGGACACTGCGGCCGTTATCCTGGAAACCATACCCGCTACCCTGGGAATTGTCCTCCCCCCCGAAGGATACCTCAAGAACGTCCGCCGCCTTTGTACCGAACGGGGCGCGTTGCTCATAATCGACGAGGTGCAGACGGGGTTCGGCCGCACCGGCAAGCTATGGGGTTTCGAGCACTTTGATATACTCCCGGACATCGTGGTGTTGGGTAAAGGGCTTTCGGGCGGAATATATCCTATTACAGCAACGGTCATTAGAACTCCCCTTGAATCACTCTTTCATGACGATCCCTTTATCCATGTATCAACCTTCGGCGGGGCCGAGGTAGGGTGCCTTGTTGCAAAGAGGGTCCTGGAGATATGCTCGACACCCAGCTTCCTGGACCACGTCAACGAACTGGCAGATGCCTTCAAGGAAGGGATATTGAAATTGAAGGAAAAGCACCCAAACTTCCTCGTGGGATTAAGGCAATTAGGTCTTATGATGGGACTGGAACTCAGGGATAACCTTTCTGGGCCGGTGCTCTCAAAGACGGCCTATGATCATGATCTTCTCATGGTTTATGCCAATAATGATCCTTCAGTGTGCCAGCTTCTTCCGCCACTGATCATGAACCTAAAAGACGTGGATAATGTCATGGGAAGGCTGGACAAGGCCATTGGTTCTGCAAAAAGGCTGAGGCCGCTACTAAAGATCAAGAGGCAAGTTGAAGATTTTGTTGAAAAATTCAAGGGCACTAAAAGGCAAGGCAGCCGCAGGGATGAAAGTAAATAGACGACTCGTTGAGGAATTTGAGTCCGCGCTGGATCCGAGGGACCCTGAAAACTGCAGTATCCCAGCCAAGGTCTTGGGGTATGGAGAAATTTCCATCATCCTTCAGATAGGTGATGACGACAAGATAGCGTATAAGCGGCTGCCTCTTTTTCGTGACAGAAAAGGCGCAGAAACATATGAAAAACAATTCCACGAGTACTGCTCTCTATTGACACAAGCTGGCATAAGGCTCCCTCAGCATCAAACCATTATTGTGGAGTTACCCGGGAAACCGGTTGTCCTGTACATTGCCCAGGAGCAGTTTCCAGTTGACCTTTTTGCGCACAAGCTCATACACCACCTGGACCAGCAAAAAATACTTGCTATGGTGGATCACATAGTCAAGGAAATAGATAAGGTCTGGAAATTCAATTCCGCCAGCGCCCCTAAAGTTCAACTTGCCATTGATGCACAGATTTCCAATTGGGTCTTACCTGAAGACCCCGGCGGGGAAAGCCGGGCCATTTATATTGATACAAGCACTCCTTTGTACCGGATAGACGGGGAAGAGCAAATGGACCCAGAGCTCTTTCTACAGAGTGCTCCAGCCTTTCTCCGATGGCTCATCAGGTGGTTGTTTCTTGCTGATGTAATGAATCGGTACTATGATCCCCGCCTGGTTTACATTGATTTGGCTGCCAATCTATTCAAGGAACAACGCCCCGATCTGATCCCAGATGTGATCAATATTGTAAACCAAAACCTCCCGTCAGGGTTCCAACCCGTTCAGCAAAGGGAAGTGGAAAAGTATTACAAGGAGGACAAGCTTATCTGGACCCTATTCCTGGCATTCCGGCGAATAGATCGATGGATCACCACAAAAATCTTGCGCAAGCGCTACGAGTTTCTCCTACCTGGGAAAATTCAGAGATAATCCCAGCTTCCCCACGCCTCCCACACCGTCATAAAGAACAATAGTGTCATCGAAGTGGCGCCACTGTTACCCAATTGACGAGTGTAGGGCTTTTTCAGACCGCGGATCAGTGTTGAGAAGATGGGCAATAGGCTCCGGCCCATTAGGCCATCTCAGCGGTATTGAAACGCGAGCCCACGGATGTTGCATGCCGTTGACTTCCAACGGATGGAAACGCATGAGAACCGTGGAATGGCATTGATATTGCACAAATCTTTCGTTGACCAGAAATCCCAAGGATACCAGAGGAAATATCATGCACCAAGCCGAAGCAAGCGATCCCCACGAGAGCCAAAAAGCTCCGGTCTCACAGCAGGCCATGTGGAGCGAGGAATTCTGCTCCGCCCTCATCGGTTCTTCCTCCATTGGGATATACATTGTTCAAGAGGGCACATTCAAGCTGGTCAGCCCAGAGTTCAAGAGGATTTGTGGATACAGCACAGAAGAGCTGTTGGGAAAAAAGCCTTCTGATCTTATTCACCCCAAAGACAGGGAAAATGTTCGAAGCAACGCCATTCAGATGCTCAAAGGCCTTACTTCCGAGCCTTATGAATTCAGGATACTTACAAAGGATGGTGATATCAGATGGATTGAGGAAAAAGTTGTTCCTATTAATTATGAAGGCAAGCGCGCTTGTCTCGGAAATTTTCTCGATGTCACCAGGCGAAAGGCTGCCGAACAGGACCTTAAGACAGCGGAAAGAGAAGTAAAGTTCATTTTCGAGAGCCTCCCCGACCCCGTCAGCATCTCTGAACTTGAAACCGGTAAGTACTTGTATGTGAATGAAGGCTTTTGCCAAGTAACAGGTTACAGCAGGGAAGAGATAATCGGAAAGACCCCCTTTCAACTAGGCCTTTACATGGACCCTGCGGACAGAGAAAGGCTGGTGAGCAGGCTCAAGAAAGGTGGAAGGGTACATGGAATTGAGATACCCTACACCGTGAAGGGTGGGGGGCTGCGCTACGGGTTTCTCTCTGGAAAGCTGTTTCAATTCAGGGGCAAGAATTGCTTGCTTGCAGTAACAAAGGACATAACCCCCATCAAAGAAGCCGAAAAAAAACTCAGGGAGTCGGAACAGCGTTTCAAGGAATTATTCAATTCTGTTTCCGACCTGATTTACAGGCAGGATTTAGAAGGAAAATTTGTATCTGTAAATAGGGCCATGAGTGAGATCTTTGGTTATGAATTGGACGAATTCATAGGGCGGAAGGCATCGGATTTCATGAAGCCGGATCTGAGACCGTTATTCGAATCAGAGTACCTGAAAGCTATAAGGACCAAGGGCCATCATGAGGGGGTCACGGCATATTTTGCAAAAGACGGCCGCAAGATATACCTCGAATACCGAAGCAGGCTCATAAAGCCACCCAGGGGCACGCCTTTTATAAGCGGGATAGCCAGGGACGTAACCGACAGAATCCTTGCCCAGCGAGAGATAAAAAAATTGGAAAAACAGGTGCTTCAGGCCCAAAAAATGGAGGCCATAGGAACCCTTGCAGGAGGAGTGGCCCATGATTTCAACAATATACTTCAGGCCATATTCGGTTATACCCAAATCTTGTTGATGTCTAAAAGCAAGGATGACCCTGATGTTCAAAATCTAAGGCAGATCGAGACAGCCGCAAAAAGAGCAAGCGAACTTACTCAACAACTGCTTGCCTTCAGCCGCAAGGTGAAAAGTGAACTCAGGCCGGTCAACCTTAACCAAGAAGTCTTGCAGGTGGAAAAGCTTCTGAGGCGTACAATCCCCAAGATGATTGACATAGAACTCAGGCTTGCAGATGACTTGCAGGTGATCAACGCCGACCCGGCACAACTGGAGCAGGTAATGATGAACCTATGCCTTAATGCCAGGGACGCAATGCCA
>QMLZ01000105.1 GCA_003646995.1 Deltaproteobacteria bacterium
GAGAGAAACGTGATGGCGAAAAGGGCGTCGCCCAAAAATATGGTGATAACATGGATCGCAAGCCAGGCGCTCTTAAAAATCGGGCTTACCGGAGTATTAGTCCATGTCATTGTAGAAGAAACGATCATCAGCAGGGTGGCAACAGGTGCGGCAAAGGCTCCCAAAACCATTAACTGGAACTTTCGGTGAAAGAGCAGATACACAAGTACTACTGACCAAGAGAAAAAGCAAAACGCGGACTTAAGATCAAGCACCGGCATTGTGCCCAGCCCATACGCCCTTAAGGCCAGGAAAACTGTATGCAGCACAAAGCCCCCTATCAAGAACCATAGTGAAACGGTAAAAACCCATTTCTTCTGCCTTATAATAAAGACAACAAACCCCCCTGTGGAGATCAAATAAAGCGCCAAGGCCATGTAAAAAAGTAACGAAGACATTCGCCCTCCTCATCCTTCCAGTACATCGCCCAGGTCGAGCTTTTTCAGGGCATCAGCAGGAACTATTTCCTTGAGTATGTCCAGCAGCTTCTCCCTATTACCCTCGGAAATGGCCCCAAGGATATCAGAATTCACCAGGGAGCTGAATATTGTACTATTCTGTTTTTGCGGCAACCCCAGGGAAAGAACAGCACCTCGAATCCTCCCCAATAGTTCCACCAGAAGCCCGTAATGGTGGTCAAAAGTATCCTCAAGTTGGCGCCGTATTTTCTTGGCCAACGCCGGGCTTTTTCCTGAAGTGGAAATTGCAAGCACCAGATCCTTCCTGGCCACGATTGAAGGGACAATAAATGTGCAGTCTTCAGGCTGGTCTACTGCGTTTACAAAGATATTTCTGGCCTTGGCCGCGTTGCTCACACGCCTGTTGAGCTCTGAATCGCTTGTTGCAGCGATGACCAAGGAACTCCCGTCCAAATATGCATCATGAAAATCTGGGCCAAGATAATTTACCTTTCCATTCTCAACTAATACCTTAAGTTCACCTCCTATCACTTTAGCGATCAAGTAAATATCCGCTCCACATTCAAGCAGAGTCTTTACCTTTCTCTCTGCCACTTCCCCTCCTCCCACCACCACAACCTTGCTGCCCCGGATATCAACGAATATGGGATAGTATTTCATTAGATGTAACGGTCCACCATTTCTGTTATGAACTCTTCCACCCCATCAATTCCTTTGTCGGACTCGATGTCACGGATAAGGTTTTCTATCTTCTTGTAAGTTACAGGATCCCGCCACAAGTCGTCTATTGAACGATAAGCCCCACCCCGGCGGCCCACCCTGTAAATAAGCCTATCCTTGTCCGGTAACTCTTGGTATCTCCTAATAACTTCAAGCATTTTTTCTTTGTCTTCAGGAAGCTTGCCGCTCACTTCCTCCAGAAGATTCATAATATGGTCGCTCGTTACCGTGCTGGTTATCCCTTCCAAATTTTCTATGAAAAGCTTGAGTTCCTCGGCAAGCATATCATCGGTTTGCATTACAAAAGACCCGTCCTTGACCTTCTCATAAAGCGGTACCCTCTTGGGCACCCTCAGGCTCCTCAACCGAATAAAGTGGGGGTTGATCTGGTTCAAGACCTTTGCGGTTTCAATGGCGTGTTCTCTCCACCATTTCTGTCCCCCCAGCCCTGGCATCACGTATTCGGACAGCTCCATGCCCGCCTCTATCACCTTCCTACCTGCTTCAATATGCTGGGCGGCGCTAACGCCCTTTCTCATAAACTTCAATACAGGATCATAGCCGCTTTCAAGCCCAATGTGAACTCGGTCCAGCCCTGCCTCCCTTATCTTCTTAAGAGATTCCACAGACTTTCTGACCACAGTCCTGGACCGCGAATACGTGGTCACCCTTTTTATCTCGGGAAATTTCTCACGAAGAAAGGTTAGAGCCTCGACCAGGTCAGAGGTTTTCATAACCAGGTTGTCTGCGTCTTGCAAAAAACAAGCTCCAGTGCCATAGTACATCCACATGGCAATACTGGCATACTGTTCACTATAGTAGCCCTTGTTGAAGACATAGCTTATAACTTCGTCGGTGACCTCTCCCCTGTATCCAAGCTTCCAAGACAGGGCTTTTATGTCGTCGGCAATGTCTCTTGCAGTCTGGATGTCCTGTTTTATCTCTTCTACGGTCCTTAAAGAAAACTTCCTCTTCTTGTAAACGGGACAAAAAAGGCACTGGTTCCACGGGCAATTCCGCGTAAACCTCAGCAAAAGACTCCTGGCCTCGTTAGGGGGCCTGATGGGTCCTTGCTCAAATGTCATGCTCTCATTTATCATGCTTCCTATATTCCTCCCCCCAGAAACGGGTAATTTTCAATCAACAGCCTCTTACGCCCAATGGCAATTCATATTTCTATCTCAAAAACTATTGGAAATATCAACAGTTATATAATTTAAAATAACACCGTCTTGTCAGCTTTCAACCCAGCAAGCCCCCCTCCCGCCAGGAAAGCTACCACTAGGATAATTCCGCTGCCTGCCAACTGTCATTTCCTTGACTGTTTTCTATCTTTGTCTGACCTTTTCTTTGGCTGAATTACTAGATATTCCAAATGATTACTCGCTCTCATTCATCTGGCATGCCCGTTGCACAACTCCATCATACGCATCTTGGCCTTTGCCCATGAAAACCCCTTAAGTAGGTAAGTATGGAGGTAGGATAGATGTTGAAAGTGGTTAGGCTTAGAAATATGAGCCTGGGTGTCAAGATAGCCATCCTTCCAGCCCTGGGCGTACTGGGAATAATCTTGGTCAGCACTGCCAACTGGTGGGCGACAAGGCAACTTGACAAACAGATTCTTATGATACAGGCAACCCATGCCATGAAGCGGGCGCTTTCAGAAACCTTGAATCTCGAAAAAAATATCCTGGCCCGCCGCGATCCAGAGTTGCTTGCTCCACATCAGAAAGCCCTTAAGAAACTTCGAGACGACCTCAAAGCTCTTTTCAAGCTTTCAGATGACTCCGAGGTCATTGCAAACCTTGAGCGCATGGCCGCGCTCCTTGATGCTCATCAAAAGACATTCAGCCCTACCCTCCAAGATCTCCGCTCTAACGGCAACCTGAGTAACTCTGCTGAACAGATGGCGTCGGCCCTGGATCAAGTGCTGGAACGTTCTTGGGTGCTCATCAAGCAAGCTGAAAGGGTTGGGGTTTGGATCTCAATTGTCTCCTGTGCTTGTGCCCTGTTTTTGCTGGCGGCACTCGGCTTTGTTATCTCAAGATCAATATCTGCACCCTTGAAGAGAAACATGAAAACCCTGAGTGAAGGAGCGGTTCAAGTGACCTCTGCCTCTGAACAGGTCTCCACGGCGAGCCAGTCTCTTGCTGAAGGCGCATCCGAACAGGCCTCTGCAATTGAGGAGACATCTTCTTCTCTGGAACAAATGTCTTCAATGACCAAACAGAATGCAGAAAATGCCGGCCAAGCGGACCTGCTCATGAGGGATACCACCAAGATAGTGGGCCAGGCAAACCTGGTTATGGACGAACTTACCCGATCTATGAGTGAAGTTTCTGAGGCCAGCCAGGAAACCCAAAAAATAATAAAAGACATCGACGAAGTGGCATTTCAAACCAACCTTTTGGCACTCAACGCTGCTGTGGAGGCCGCTAGAGCCGGTGAAGCTGGCGCGGGCTTCGCAGTGGTTGCGGATGAAGTTAGGAACCTTGCTGTGAGAGCCGCGGAGGCGGCAAAGAATACCGCTACTTTGATAGAGACCACCATTAGTAAGGTGGAGGCTGGCACCGGACTTGTGGAGAAGGCAAATGAGGCCTTTACCAAGATTAATGAAAGTTCGTCCAAGGTGGCCCAGCTCCTCAGTGAGATAGCCGCAGCTTCCAGCGAACAGGCTGAAGGCATCGAACAGATAAACAAGGCAATAGCGGAAATGGACAAGGTCGTGCAACTTACCGCGGCAAATGCCGAGGAATCTGCCTCTGCATCCGAGCAAATGAATGCACACGCAGAGCAGATGAAATCAGTAGTTCAAGACTTACTAGTGATGATTGAAGGGGAAAGCGCAAGGGCTACCGATAAAGGCCATGTTTCCAAGCACCCGACAATCCATGAAGTGGCAGGAGGTTCGGCAGAGAGATCAAGGCTGGCCGCTCCCGCCTTGTGTGCGCCTACATCCCGTCTTGACCCCGATCCTGAGGCCATAATACCCATGGATCAAGACGATCCTGACTTTGAAGATTTTTGAACTACCATTTAGGCTTCCAGCGGCAAAACAGCCCTATCCCTGAGCCTCACGTATCCCTGGTGTGTTATTCTTAGGTGGGGTATTGCGGCGGTTCCAAGGGTATTCAGGGTCAGCATGGGCTTCTCCCACAGGACACCCAGCTCCGCCAGCATGGTTTCCATTTTCCTCAATTGATTGTATGCAATTTCCATTTTTTCCAAGCTTACTATCCCACAAAGCTTGGCCGGGTATTCTGCCAATACATTGGTACCTACCGCCAGAACCGCTCCGCCGCCAATCTCCGGGAGTCGTTTAATCACCGTCCGAATGGATCCTTCATCACACCCTGCTACAAACATGTCTGAGGTATCCCAGCACATGGTGGTGCCTACCGCCCCCTCTTTAAGCCCAAGTCCCTTTATCATGCCCAGAAATACTCCACCCCTTCCTGTCCTCTCCACCGCCAACAGTAAATTAAGCTGTTTTCTTTGCTGCGGGTCATCCAGGTCTGCGATCTCTTCTGTTGACACAAGCCTTGTGACCAAATTCATAACCCTGACTTTTCCTTTTTTAGGTGTTGGCGGCATCTCGAATCGCGCCACTTTTACGCTGTTAAAAAAATGCCCCGGGAAAGTGGAAGGCCTTACCTTTGCTATTACCTGGCCTTCGTCAAATATGACCTTGCCATTGCAAATAACCTTCTCAGGCCTGTAGTCATCCGGTCTTGGAATGAGCACCATGTCCGCCTTCTTGCCAGGGCATATTGATCCCAGGAGGTGATCAAGGCGGAAGTGCTCGGCCACGTTTATGGTAACGCTCTGATACACCTTAGCAGGAGCCACCCCCAATTCAATGGCCCTCCTGACAGCAGCATCAAGGGAGCCTTGGGTTAAGAACTGTTCAGGGTCCATGCTGTCCGTGCAGATGATGAGCCTGCGAGTATCGACGCCCCTTGAAAAAACGCCTGCCACTGCATCCAGTTCTTGCCTGATGGAACCCTGCCTTATCATCACCCAGTACCCGAGCCTCAGCCTATCAATCACTTCTTGCTCGTTTATGGGCTCATGGCACGAGGTTACACCCATCGAGGTATATGCCTGCAATTTGTTTTCAGACGCGCCTGCTGTATGTCCCTCCACGGTTTTACCGTAAGACAGTGCCATCGCTGCAAGTCTTCTGACTCTCTGTCCTTGCTGGTTTTCCAGCAACAGGTTGGCCCAGTATATTTCTCCCAGACCAACGCACAAAGGATCTTTCAGGTATTTGTGGTATTCATCGGGATTCGGGGCATGCCTCTCCAGCTCTGGCGTTAGGGCGCACAAGGGTGATATGGTATAGTAAAGGCGGATTGGTTGGTCAGCAAGGGCCTTGATGAGATAATCAAATCCCTCTTTACCTGCCACGCTCGCTAGTTCTATAGTCTCAGTGATAACCGTGGTAGTGCCAGAAGGAATAAGGTGAGATATGAATTCATAGGGACCGATGAAATTCAAGATGTGAGTATGTCCCTCGATCAAACCCGGCAGTAGAACCCTGCCGCGGGCATCTATATTGAGGGTACTGGCGTCGGTAACCGGACTAGAATCTTTACCCACATAGCAGATTGTTCCATTGCTTACCCAGACGCTGTAATCTTCCAGAAACTCGCCTGTCACGGAGTTAAACACTGTTGCATTCGTAACAACTAAGTCCGCTGGCCTCTTCTTTAGGCTAACGAGATAAGGATCCTTGTCCATTTGTTTTCCATTCTTCATTCCTTTTGATCACTTTGCATTATCCAGCACTTCTCTTATCCTGACTGCTAAATCCCGCATCTTAAGCGGCTTCATTACCAACGCCCGGATGCCCAGCTCTTCTATCATACGGTCCCTTGGCAAGTCACTATAGCCGGTACAAAGAACTATGGGTATTTCCGGCGTTACATCATGGATCCTCTCTGCCAACTTTTCGCCCCTCATCTTGGGCATTATCCTGTCGGTTATCACCAAGTCAAAGCGCTTTGGATCCGAACAGAAAATTTGGTAGGCCCTTTCGGGATCATTGTACACCTCTACTTCATAGCCCAGTGACTCCAATACCTTCTTGCTTATCTCCAACATGCTTTCTTCATCATCCACGAACAGCACCCTCTTGCTTTGCCCTATCAGTTCATCTCGAGGTATGCCGAAAAACTCTTCGATGGTTTTGTTAGCCCAAAAAATCCTGAATTGCGGATCAAGGACAAACAAACCTACATGCACGTTCTCCAGGATATCAAGAGCCACTTCATTGAAATTCGCCCTCTGGTTCTTATTGTTCATGTTTATTTCTCCCTTGGTACAGCCCGCTGCTTTCCAGCTGATTCCGTACATAGTCAAGACATTGGGCTATTTGCTCAGTTGTTAGCTCGACAGTCATGGTACCTTGAAACCCTATAGCTGCCAGGGCGCGGAAAACGGCTGTAAAATCGATAATTCCTTGTCCGAGCGGCAGATGCAGATCGTCCTTGTAGCTTGAGCCACCTAGGTTGTCATGGATATGCACATGGCGAATCCTCTCTGGAAAGCATCGAATAAACTCTAAGCTTCTATTTTCTCTTGTGAGTAACTGAGCATGGCCCACATCCATGGTAAGGCCCAATTGAGGAAGGGCCTCAAAAACCGGCGACAAATCATCACTAGTCTCGCTTAGATTCTCTATGTGCAAGTCCACATTATGGTTGATCGCTAGCTCTAGGAGCCGTCTTAAGAATCCAACCTTGTATGCTATGGCCTCCTCTGTAACAAATCTTGAGTCCATCCACAAATGAATCGTTAAGAGCTTGGACCCAAGTGCGTTCACAAAGGGTATTATCTCCATCAGCTTTGGGAGGTAGACATGTTCAAGGGAATGCAGATTGTTTGGATCCCCTTCTTGAGGTCCGTGGCAGAGGTAAAAAAATCTTGAACCTTTTACCACTTCCCTGTACCGGGCCAAATTTTCCCTAAACTCTTCTACATCCCTAATGGATACTTCACCGAAATCAAGGCCCATTTCCATCAAAACCTCTACGTCCTCCACGGATCTCACTGTTCCGCCTAGCAGCATCTCGAGCTCACCCGGGCCCACAAAAGCTGGAACTTATCCTGCTCCCTAGTATTTGAATATACCACTTTCATATATCACCGCCTTGCTTCCATCAGCAAGAAAGGCAGTGACCCTTTTATCCTCGGTGTTCACCAGGTCCCAATGCAAGGCCGAGTCATTAAAGCCCAAAGCCTCTTTTCTTTTCTTAGTAAGACGTCGCGGGTCGCCATCGTACGTGTCACTGTAAGATGCGCCCAGGGCTAAATGGCAGTTTCCGAATTTTCCGCCATAGTTCTCATCGTAAAGCGTGTTCGCCATGAATCTGTTAATTCGTGAAAAACGCCTGTCAGTCAGTGAAAATTCCCCTACCCTTTTTGCCCCCTGGTCCATGGCCAATTGCTTTTTTAGAAAGTTTTCACCCTTTTCAGCCTTGGCCTTTATAACCTTGCCGCCCCTGAAGCTCAGTCTTACGCCCTGGACGAGATTCCCACTTCTATAAGAGGGTTGGTCGGCGTAGTAAACGCCTTCGGTTCCCCGCCAATCAGGTGAAATAAAGATCTCAAAGCTGGGTATGTTGTGCCCTGAAATACCCACCCAGCGCCTCTTCTTCCCAGGCCATATTGTTAGATCTATATTCTGGGACTCAATTCGAAGGCTTTTGATTTTGAGGCTGTTCAACCACTTCTTGATGGCTGTAGCCTTTTCATAGATCTCCTTCCACCCCGATACCGGGTCCCTTTTGTCAAGGTAGCATGCCCTTATTACCTGCCTTGTATATTCCCTTAGGTCCATACCAGCCTGCTTGGCAAGCTCCTCTGTTGGAAACAAGCAAAGGGTCCAGCCATATTCCTGTTTTTCTTCCTTTGCCTGAAGGATGTCCCGAAGGGATTTGCGGGCAACAAGTGCTTTTCCAATTTTTCTTGGGTCCACGTCTTTCAAATGGGTAAGCGAAGCGGGAGCAAGCAAGTATATACCACCGTTAAGGTGCCTATAAAGCACCCTTTCCCCTGGCACCTCGAAGGTAAGCTGTTTTGTATCTGCCTTGGTATAAAAGTTGTGCTCCATTTCAGGGCTCATGGTCTGCCTGATTACCGGATTTAGGCCCATGTCCAGCAGTTTCCCCTGGATGACTTCAGCTAGTTCAAGGGCTGGCAGGTCATATCGTACCAGCACGATATCGCCCTTGCGGTATCTCTTTCCCCTAGCTGTTCCGAGCCCCCAGAGCAAAACATCAGCATAGCTGTTCAACTTCTTTTTAGTCATCATTTTCCACTGTCCTCCTCATTCAAATTTGCTTCGCCTATAACACCTGCCTTAACCCCGTGGATATCATCTACTGAGAAGGGGATCCAGCACAGCAGGTCGCAATTCCTTCCTTGGAATCTGGGGCACCAGCTTTCCCTTGTACCACAACCCAAGACCCAATATCACCCTCCCCTCAAGGCAAAGAATAACATAGCCATCGTCAAGATCCACTTTCATCTCAATGTCTTGCCCCGAGGCGAGTCTCGCAAACTCATCCTTGGTAAGCTCGATTAATGCCTTGGTGGCCAGTTTCCCAAAATACTGGATCAGCCTGGTGGTAGGCTTAATGTACCTGCCAACCTTATGAAAGGCCCTTATCCCTGCGCATTCAATCTTGAGCTTAGCCGCTTCCACCAGGTGTGGAGACTTCCTCATGAGCCACCAGCCCTTGCTCCGCTTAAAAAGGAGGTAGTCCTCAAAGGCCTCCATGGGGATGCCAAAACGCTTCACGACCGAGAGCAGGATTTCCTCCCTTTTATCTGGGCTTTCTAATTCGGGCCATGAAGAATCCCACTGAATTGATTCTATGGGGATAGAACCTAGCTGCCCCCTTGACTCTTTCATCATACCTTTTGTCTCTCCACTGGCTCACGCCCTCCTCAAGCTCCAGGGTGTCTGCATGGATGGGCAAGATCTCTGCATCAAATTTCTCCAGGAGATGTGACACCACTCCCTCGTTTTCATCAGGGTTATAGGTGCATGTTGAATAAAGGAGAAATCCTCCCCTTTTCAGGGCCTGGTATCCCCTCGTGAGAATCTTTTTTTGAAGATCCGGCAAAAATGCCTTGTCTTCGGTTTCCCTATACTCTGAGCGGCTATGGATCCGGCGAAAAGTACCCTCCCCGGAACATGGCACATCCGCCAGCACATAGTCGAACTTGGTCCTGAGTGGAAACTGTTGTGCTTGGTAGCTCGTTATCACGCAATTTGTGACCCCAAGTCTCGCCAGTGTATGCCCGAGTGGTACATGCCTACTAGCATACAGTTCATTTGCAACTATGAGCCCTGTATTACCCATAAGC
>QMLZ01000106.1 GCA_003646995.1 Deltaproteobacteria bacterium
ACGCCCACATCAAAGAGCTCATGCCCAAGGCGATGACGGGGGTGGCTTTGACGGGGGTCAACCTTTTCACCATGCTCGGCGGTGGATTCTTCCTACACTTCATGGGATGGGTCCTTGAACAGTTAGGAGGACGACAAACCCTCCCCCCTGAGGCCTACAGAACGACCTTCCTCCTCGGGGTAACAGGGATTTTTGCGGCTTTTACCCTCTACTCTAAAAGTGAGGAAAGGTTCTCTGGAACATCAAATCAATGGTAAAGGAGGAGGGATACCCTTTTCATCCCAACCACGCAGGCGATAGTAATCTTTTTTCATCGTCTCCAACTCCTCCTCAGTTATCACACTATGTTTGCTACCTATTGCCTCGGTAAAGAAACGACGTGGTAAAGTATCATCCGAAGCTGTTATGCCTTCTCTAAGATTGAAAGTTCTAGTTGCATTCCGTATACGTGAGGCAAGTTTTTGTAGGCCTTGCTTATCTAAATTCATACCTGTGGTTCCGTAAATTATTTTGTTCAATTCATCCCACAAATAGAGATCTCTATAAAATCTACAAATAATAAGCGAATCAAGCAAAGTAAGCCGGTCCTCGTAATCCACAAAAACCTCGGCTTTTCCCTCAATTTGATCCGGAGCAATCATGCCTGAAAGCTCTGCTTTAAATATTGTAGCACGCAAGTGGCAAGCCCCACGGTCAGATGTTGCATAAGCAAGCCCCATACCTTTAAGGATCCGCGGATCATAAGCTGCCGGTTCCATTCCCTTGACGTGAATTGCAAGGTCTTCTAGATCCCATTCCTTTGCGGCATGTCTTATGCCTTCAGCTAACACGGCTCCTATTCCTTCTTTCTTTGCAATTCTGTGTAAAAGGGAGACGATGGCTTCAACGTCACCGTAGTCCAATTTTTCGGATATTTTCCCACGTTTGGAAGCTTCTATTGCAAAAGCAATAAGATTTCCTGCCGTAATCGTATCCATGCCTAGACGATCACAAATATCGTTCAGATAGGCAATTTCATTGATATCCAAAACCATACAAAGTCCACCAAAGGAGTAAATTGTTTCATATTCCGGTCCCTCTATTTTTAGACCTTTATGTCTCCCCTGTACGACCTCTGTAAGCCTGCCGCATGCCATAAAGCACTTGTTGCAAGCGTGAGGTTTCACGTTGCAAATTTCGTGTAAGCTCTCCGCTCCGATCTTTTCCCATCCATCAACGGTTCCTTGTGACCAATATCGTGAAGGGAAAGCCTCAAATTTGTTGACAATTGCCACCAAAGCAGGGGTCCCGTAATCCTTAAATACCTTCACAACCGGGTGATCTTTGCTTTTTTCCAACCACTCATCCCAAAAGCTGCTCATTAACTCGGGGTAAGCAACCTCTCGTTTCTTTTCCCCGTGGAATGCCAAAGCCTTAACCTTTTTGGCGCCCAGAACTGCCCCCACTCCAGTTCTTCCTGCACATCGCCAATAATTATTGGCGATGATAGAAAAACGCACCAAATTCTCACCAGCGGGCCCTATCACCAGCACACCTGCTTCTCGGTGAGCTAGTTTCTTCTTCACCGCATCCTCTGCTTCATATGTGTGTAAACCCCATAAATCGCCCGCATCATGAAACACCACACCGCTATCCGTGATTTCTAGCCACATTGGATCTGATGAACTCCCCTGCAAGACTATGGCATCGAAACCTGTTCTGCTGATAGATTCTGCTACTCTTCCGCCTGAATATGATTCAGAATATATCCCTGTTAGTGGAGATTTTGTAAAGACACCATATCTACTTGATCCCCACACCTTGGTATCAGTAGCTGGCCCTACAGCGATGATAAAGTTGTTCTTTGACGAAAAGGGATCTATTCCAGGCTCATTATGTCTTAAGAGGAGGTATGTCGCCAATCCTTTGCCACCTAGGTAGTTTTCATACACAGCGTCTGGCATTTTTTCAACACGGAACTTCTTATTGCTTAGATCAATAAAAAGCACATGATTGAAGAATCCCTTCATATCTCCCCCTCCTTACTAAGCTGCAGTCCATCCTCCATCGACAAATATTATTTGTCCTGTAATGTAATCTGATGCTGAAGATGCCAGAAACACAACAGTTCCCGCTAAATCATCGGGTATCCCAGATCTCCCTAAAGGTATCCTCGAAAGGATCCACTGTCTTCGTTGCTCATCGGTGAAAACGGCCTCAGTTAGTTTCGTCTTATAGTATCCTGGCGCAATAGCGTTTACTCTAATATTATATGGAGCAAGCTCCACAGCAAGTGCTTTCGTGAGTGAAGCCACTCCTCCCTTTGTAGCTCCATATGCTGATATGTTAGCTATACCGATGACACTTGTTAATGAGGCAATATTTATAATTTTTCCTTTCTTTCTTTGGATCATTGCCCTCGCGACAAGTTGTGTCATAAAGAACACAGCTTTTAGATTAACATCCACCACCTTATCGAAGTCTGCTTCTGAAAATTCTAGAAATGGTTTCCTAATGTTAATTCCAGCATTGTTTACTAACACATCTATTTTCCCAAACTTTTTTAAGGTCTCATCAATCACTCGCTTGCGGTCCTCTTCCTTGGTTACATTTGCTGGTAAAGCTATAATCGGAACATCAGAATTTAAACTACTTTGCAATTCAGTTACTGCCTTTTCAAGTGCTATAGGATCACGCCCAACAGCTACTATTGACGACCCTACTGAAGCTAAAGCGCGTGCCATAGCAAATCCAAGACCACGACTTGCTCCTGTAACAATGCTAACTTCTCCTAATAGCGAAAATTGCTGCAACATTTCAGAAAGCTCCTTCATAGATTTTACGCACATCCTCTTCCGTCAAATCTCTTGGATTTGGCACAAAAAGTCTCGCCTGCTTCATCCCACCCTCCACCAATTTCGGCAAATCGCTTCGAGGTATACCGTAGTCAGATAACTTATAAGAAATCCCTACCGCTGTGAGTAGTTTCTTCACTGCCTCTACTGATAACTCTGCTTGCTCCGCAATAGAAAGACCTTCCACCACTTCGCCCATTGCTTCTGCAATGTTTGCATATTTTCGGTAATTACCTATTAGGTTATAGCGCATAACATGAGGAAGCATTATAGCATTGGATCGTCCATGCGACATGTGATATTCAGTCCCCAGCACATATGCCAATCCGTGCACAGCTCCGAGCCCCCCACTAGTAAACGCCAATCCCGCAACAGTGGCAGCTAACAACATGTTGTATCTCGCTTCAAGATCCGATCCTTTTGCATATGCCTTTGGGAGATTCTCTGAAATTAGGGATATTGCATGCAATGCAAGCATATCTGAAAATGGAGTGGAGTTTACAGAGA
The DNA here is from genome assembly GCA_003646995.1 of Deltaproteobacteria bacterium. The sequence continues at coordinate 3,342 of QMLZ01000106.1, forward strand.
CATAAGCCTCTATTGCGTGCACCAGTGCATCTACTCCAGTATCAGCTGTAACTGATTGAGGCAAAGAGAGTGTTAATAACGGATCGAGTATGGCTACATTGGCTATATTGAAATTGGTATAAACTACCTTTTTCGTATTTTCTTGCTCGTCTGTAATGACGAATACTCTAGTAACTTCACTACCAGTTCCAGCAGTAGTGGGTACTAAGATCTTCGGAAGACCTGGCTTTGGAACTGTATCCACACCTACATAGTCCAATACGACTCCTTTATTGGTGGCCAATATAGATACTCCTTTGGCTACATCAAGGGAACTTCCTCCCCCCACACCAATCACTAAATTAAATTTTTCTTTTCTCAGAACCTCGGCACACTTATCAACAATACGCGCTGGAGGTTCTGGCTCGACTTCATCAAATACTTTTGTTTTGAGTTTCTCCTTACGAAGGGATTCCAGTACTGAATCTAATATGCCGCTTCTAACCACACCTTGGTCGGTCACGATCAACACCTTACGTCCGCCTAGTGCACGCGCTTCCTTACCGATTTCTGATGCAGAACCTTCACCTATGATTATCTTGGTGGGTGATAGGAACGTACATAATTTCCTGCCTCGATAAAAAGAAACCTGCCCATTCATAAGTAAGCCCTCCTTCCTTTAACTTTTTCTCGTATGGTTCCATAAAGTCCTTTGGGTAAGAAAATGATCAAAACTATCAGTGCAAGGCCGTAGGCCATTTCAGAAATGCCAATATATTTGGTTCCATAAGCTATTCTTATGTATTCTTCTAGTGACACAATTAAAGCAGTACCTATTGTTGGCCCCCATAGATCGAACATGCCTCCGAGAATGGCCTTAAATGGTATAGCCAGCGAAATCCCAACCCCGGATAATGTGTGAGGATTTAAATAAGTTACGTACTGTGCATAAAGAACCCCCCCTACGGCCGTCATAAATGCACTAATTACTGTCACCATTAATTTGTAATACACTATTCTTACCCCCAAACACGATGCAGCGATCTCATCTTCACCAATTGCTCTCAGAGCTTTTTGCATGCGACTTCTATCTATAGCTTTCCAAACGTATAAGGCTATTAGTAAGAAAATTAAGGAGATGTAATAAAACCATATTTTGTTAGTGAATTGGAAATAAAGAGGAGCATTATTCAGATTTCGAATAGTGAATCCCAATGATCCCCCAGTTACTTCCCTAAAGGCAATTATCAGCAATGCTACCATTTCGCCTACTGCAAGAGTCACAAGTGCGAAGTAATCTCCGATAACTCCAAACCTAAAACAAGCATATCCCAAAATGCCTGCGAAAAGGGCAGCTGCGATCCCCCCAATAATCATGCCTAACCAAGGAGAAATTCCATAATAGTTGAAAAGCAAAGAACTAACATAGGCTCCTATTCCCAGGAATGCACCATGTCCCAGTGATACAATGCCAAATCTGCCCATATAAGCCCACGCAGTGGAAATAAACGACCAAATTAGAATCAATATGAGAATATGCGTTACGTAATCTGAACGAGTTAAAAGTGGCAAAATTGCAAGTAGCACAAAGACGACAAGCATATTGTTTTTTACTATCCTCATGTTTTTCAATTCTATGCTACCCTGGTTCCCAAGATCCCTTGTGGCCTGACAAGCATCACTAGCACAAAGATCAAAAGCGCAATAATATCCGCGATTTCGGTTGTGGTAAGGACAGCAGATATCGATGTCACAATTCCAATAATGAAAGCACTAATGAATCCTCCCAGAAGATTTCCCATCCCTCCAAGCACAACTATGATGAATGCCATGATGGTGAAGCTAGAACCAAAGTGAGGATGCACCGTGTAAATCGGCGTAAAAAAGGCAGCAACTATTCCCGTTAAAGCTCCCCCTGCTCCCATTGTTACAAAATATATCGTCCGCGAGTTTATCCCCATTGTTTGAGCTACTTCGGCATCTTGAGCTACAGCACGTATTGCTAAACCAAGATATGTTTTATGAAGGAACACATAGAGCAAAGCAAGCGTTGCCAATGCACCAAAGAAGGCAAAAAGGCACGAAGAGCGAAGATAAAGGCTGCCAAAATTCAATATAGGAAAATGGATAGGAATTCCTCTATAGTCCGCCCCCCAAATTACCATAGCTAAGTTTTCGAATATAATTATGAGCCCTGCCAATGCCAACAATTGATTTAAACGAGGAGCGTTTAGTAAAGGATCGATTAGCAAATATTGGGTTACAACCCCTAAAGCTCCCATAGCAGCAACTGCTATAATACACGAGATCAGCAATGGTACATGCAGCTGTACTGTAAGAGCATATATTAGATAAAATCCAAGCATTACAAATTGACCGTAAGCCATGTGGATGATTTTAACTACTCCAAAAATTAGGTTAAGTCCAAAGGCAAGAAGAGCTAGAACTCCGCCTAACAACAAGCCATTAATAGCAGCGTTTAGTACTTGTTCAACCAATACCCCTCCTCCTTGATATTGAGATTAAATCCCTAAATATGCCTTCTTTATATACGGATTTTGGAGGAATTCATCGCGCACCCCCTCAAAAGTTATTTCACCCGATTCTAGCAAGTACGCATATTCTGCCAACTGCAAAGCTTTCTTGGCATTCTGTTCCACCATTAAAATTGAGTAGCCTTTAGTCCCGATTTCCTTAATGAATTCGAAAACCCGAGCAACTATCTTAGGAGCTAATCCCAGCGAAGGTTCATCAAGCATTATTAACTTTGGTTGTGCCATCAAACTGCGAGCTATAGCTAGCATTTGTCGCTCACCACCACTGAGTGATCCGGCCAATTGATTTCTTCTATCTTTCAACACTGGAAATAGTTCAAATACCTCTTCTACTGCCTCACTAAAGGTTCTTCTAGCATGTTTTGGGTAGCTTCCGACTTTTAAATTCTCGTAAACACTAAGGTAAGGGAACAACCTCCCTCCTTCGGGTACAAAGGCAATTCCCAACTCGGAAATTTTATACGGGGAACAGCTATCTATACGTTGGCCGTTGAATTCAATAATTCCTTTTTTCGGCTTCAGTAACCCAGCAATATGCTTGAGCAACGTTGTCTTTCCAGCACCATTTGGGCCTACGACAATAACTGTTTGTCCTGGGTTAACCTCAATAGTGATGTTATGAAGTACTATAAAGTCACCGTATCCACCAACTAGATCTCTCACACGAAGCATATCACTCTTCGCCTAAGTATGCTTCAATAACTCTTTCATTGTTTGCAATTTCGCGAGGAGAACCGTCAGCTATTAATTCTCCATAATCTAGAACAATGACTCGATCAACCAAATTCATTAATGCACCCATAATATGCTCAACCCATATGATAGTAACACCAAGTTCTGCATGAATCTTTTTTAATATGCGGGCTGCTTGCTCTAATTCTTCTTTGTTAAGTCCGCTAAGCACTTCGTCTGCTAAAAGCACTTTAGGCTTAGTAGCGAGAGCCTTCGCTAATTCCAGTCTCCTAAGGCCAACAGCCGTAAGTTCATCTGGCATCGTTTTTTCTGTCACTTCTAACCCTACAAAGGAAAGACATTCAAGAGCCAATTGCTTCGCTTTTCCCTCGTCTGAGTCAGCAGATTTCTTACCAAATAGCGCTCCTATCATCACATTTTCCAACACTGTCATATCCCTAAAAGGACGGGGAATTTGAAAAGTCCTGACTATTCCCAGATGGCAAATCCTATCGGGAGTAAGCCCCGTTATATCCCGGCTGTAATAGAAAATCTTTCCTTTATTCGGCTTCAAAACTCCCGAAATCACATTGAAGAGCGTGGTCTTCCCCGATCCGTTCGGACCGATAAGGCCCACAAATTCCCCTTCACATATCTCCACCGAGATACCGGACAGTGCCGCCAATCCCCCAAAATACTTACTGACCTTCTCCAATCTCAGCATTGCATTTATTAAAACACTAAAATTGGTGGCGCCCGCATATTTGAGCGAGCGCCACCAATCGTTTAGCTATGGTGCAAACGGTGAATCAGCGGGAAATGGCAGTTTGGGCTTGGCAGTTTGTAGTGCACTGGGCCATGCAATCTCTATCTTGCCGTTTACCCATTGCATTACAACTGGGTAGGAACGAAGGTTCTGTCCAGCATATTCGTGCTCGGGCGGAGCAAATTTTACTCCATATCCACAAGGAGTAGCTCCCTCAGGGATGTCAAGATCTCGAGCGGCCATGCGGATTGTGTCAGCCGTAACTTTACCATACTTCTTGACTGCTCTAGGCAATACTTCATGCACCATTACCCAAGTATGGCCGAAGCCCTGTGTTGCATGAGTCGGCGGGTTAGCCTCCCCGTATTTCTGCCTATAGCGATTCAAAAATTCAGCAATCAGCCTGCCCATACCAGGCTTCAACTTCCTCACATCTAAAATCTGTGCAGGAGCAGGATCAACATTATAAAGATAGTTCACAATTTCTCTGCCAAGAGACTTTTCTAGAAGAGGAAAGTTAGCGTATCCAGCTCCATGACCAATAATTGCTTTCGTCTTCAGTCCTAATTCTCTCGCTTGCCTCAAGAAAAGAACTATATCGGGAAAATAGCCTGTATGTAAAATAACATCTGGACGATGAGCTTTTAGTTTGAGAACGAGAGATGACAGATCTTTCGCAGTATGTGAGTAACCTTCCTTCAAAACTATTTTCATTCCATATTTTTTCAATTGAGCTTCATTTGCTTTTGACACAGAACTTCCGTACGGGCCATCCTCATGGATAATGGCTACCTTCACATCTTTTGGGGAGGAGTAACCAAGACTAGTATAATTCTCGTTCAGAAAATTCACAGAGCTTTTTCCCCACTGGGAACCCATTGGCTGAACACGAAAAACGTATTGCTGGTGTCGTCCTTTTACTATTTTATCGGAAATTGCAATGATAACCCAAAAAACCGTATGATTCTGCTCACATATAGGCGCAAGGGGAACACCGATAGAACTCGAGTAATCTCCTAAAATAACCGGGACCTTTTCGACTGAAATCAACCTTTTTGCTTCCCTAATGGCTATATCGGGGTTACTTTGAGCATCTGCTGTAATTGGTTTAATTTTGCACCCTGGGATCCAACCTTTTTCATTTGCCATCTCAATGGCAATCATCGAACCTCTATAGCCCGCAAGAGCTCCTGCAGGTGCAAATGGCCCCGTAAGGGAAAACAAAACGCCAATTTTTATCTCGTTGGAAGACCCAATTGCTCCATTAGGAAACGTCAATAGCAGCGTTAAAATACAGACCAGCCCTAACGCTATTGCCAACGCTTTCTTCATAACACCCCTCCTCCTTTGTGTTTTGAATTAACACTAAATTTTAATATGTTGGCGGGCTGATAACCCATATTACCTCCGTGACGCTTTTTCCTCGATTGATGTACCCATGAGGCCTTGTAGAATCGAAATAGAAACTGTCTCCTTCATTCAAGGAGTAAACTTTATCTTCAATCCTCAACTCAAGCGTACCACGTACTACGTACCCAAACTCTTGACCACCACTGTGTGAATATAGCCCATGACTGCCTGCACCCGGTTCAAAGCGAGCCAAAAGTGGCTCCATATTCTTACCTGCCAATGACTTCACTAAAAGGAAAATAGATGCATCACCTTGAGGATACCTAATTTCAAAACCTTCTCCTTTCCTGATCACTATCTCCTCATCGGCGTCAGATTCTACAAATAAGTCAACGAGTTTAACACCAAGGGCAGTCGCAATATTCTTTAATGTAGAAATAGAAGGGCTGGCGATCCCTTTTTCAATTTGAGATATGTAGCCACTTGTACACCCAGCCCTTTTAGCCAACTCGTTCACAGTAAATTTCCTACTTCGTCTCAAAATTTTTATCTTCGCCCCAAGTTTCTTGAGTTCTTCCATTTTAAACGCCGTTTATTTACTATAACTAATAAATGCATACTATACGTAAACTGTCAAGGGGAGAATTTGCGCCTATGCACTTCGTCTGAGGGACGTCTTTTTCTTCCTTGACGTGCTGTGGAGGTGTTGACATTATTTAGACCCTGAATGGAAAAACTCGCTAAGCTTCAAGAGCGTTTGGGTTATTCCTTTCGTCGCTTGGAGCTCCTGCAAGAAGCCCTCACTCACCGTTCTTACGGGAAACCCGATAAT
>QMLZ01000107.1 GCA_003646995.1 Deltaproteobacteria bacterium
GAAAAACAGCGTTCCCTTGGGGGCCAGTTACTTTTGGGAAGCATAACCGGGTACAAGAAGGAGCTGCTGAGTCTCATTGAGTTTCAAAAGCGGCAAATCAAGAAATTCGGGGTAAAGCTCCACCTGGGGCAGGAGGTAACAGCGGAGACGGTGGAAAAGGAAAAGCCTGACGTGGTAATACTGGCCACAGGCTCATCTCCAGCTGTTCCCCCAGTGGAAGGGATCGATAAGCCTATTGTGGCACTGTATCCAGAGGCCCTCAATGGGGATGACTTTAACCAGCTCAAGGTCGTCATCGTGGGAGGAGGTGCAACTGGGAGCGAGGTCGCTCTTCACCTAACAGACCTCGGATGCACTGTAACCATTGTGGAAATGCTCCCAAAGGTGGGCCAACAGCTGGAAAGCATGACTAGGAAAGTCTTGCTTCAAAGGCTTAATTCAAGAGGCGTGGAAATACTTACGGAGACGAGCCTAAGGCGTGTGGAGGACAAAGGCGTCGTTGTGGCTGACAAGGAGGGAAACGAGAGGTTTATCGAAGCCGACAGGGTTATAGTGGCAATTGGAACCAAGCCTGACAATACCCTATATGATCAAATAAAATCCAAAGGATACGAGATATATAGGATCGGTGATTGCCTTGAGCCCAGGAACGCCAAGGCGGCCATATATGAAGGGGCTGTTTTGGGGCGTTCCATTTGACACGTGCTGCCAGCCAGTACGGTGCTTGAGGAGCCGTAGGGCTGAGAAATATACCGCTTAGCCGCCCAAACGGCTCATTATTTCCTGGTATGCTTCGTTAATCTCCTTGAACCGTTTCTCAGCAAGGACCTGAAACTCCTCGCCAAGGTGGCTTACTTTGTCAGGATGATATTTTCCGGCCAATTCCCGGTAAGCCCTTTTTACTTCTTCAAGCCGAGCCCCCTTTTTGAGGCCCAGGATTTCATACGGATCCCTTGATGTGCTTCTTGGGCCCCAACCCTGCTCGTGGGCCTGCCATTGGTCCTGATGGAAGGATTCACCAGACTGATACCCTGCTCCCGACGGTTGTTTCTTGGCCCTTTGGCTGCGAGACAACCAGAATACCAGTCCTAGAAGAACTATATCGTCAATCCACCCCCACCCCACTAGAAAATCCGGAAGGAGATCATAGGGGCACACTGCATATAGCAAGGCCAATATTGTCATTAGTAAGCGCATGGCAGTTAGAGGGGAAAATGTATTATTTCTCCTTTTCCTCCTTTATGAGTTCAGGGCCATAGTTTTCCAAGAACATATGCAAGTCATCTTTCCAAAATTTCATGATATTCAGGCCCTGTTCTTTGAGGTTTCTGTTTTCCAATACGCAATTAACGGGTCTTTTGGCAGGCCTTTGCAAATGGCTTATGGACGTGGGCTCTAGTTTTACCTTTAGTTTGAGTTTTTCAATGGTCTCCTCAGCCCATTCAAACGGCGTACAGTATCCTTCTGCAGTAACGTGGTAGGTACCGGTTCCATCATTTTCTATAAGCTTTTTTATTTGAAATGCCAGCCGATAAGTCCATGTGGGGGACCCATATTGATCATTTACTACTTGTAGCTTCTTAGTCTCTTTTTTTACTGCCTGGGCGATGATCGATTTGACAAAATTCTTGCCGTTTAACCCATAAAGCCAGCCAGTCCTTACTATAATGTAATTGGGTGAGTTATCACGCACGGCCACTTCGCTTTCCACCTTGTACCGGCCGTAGACTGAAAGCGGGCGCGGCGGGTCGTCCTCGAAGTATGGTTGGGGCATGGCCTTCTTGCCGTCAAAAACATAGTCGCTGGAGATATGAACGAACTTGGCGTGAAATCGCGCACAACCCTGGGCAAGGTTCCTTGGGCCTTCAACATTAACCTTTCTCATCCATGGTTCATCGGCCTCACAGGCGTCCACGTCTGTAAAGGCTGCACAATTTATAACAACGTCCGGAGATAGTTTGTCCAGCATGTCTATGACCGCGTCCCAACGCACTATATCCAATTCTTTGCTCGACGGGGCCACTAATTCGTGGTCCTTTTCCAGTACAAGTTTGCAGTCGCTACCAAGCATTCCACTACCACCCAGCAACAGAATCTTCATTTGCACCACTCCTCCTTTGCCCTAACTCATGCTAAACCAACAGTAGTTAAAACACCCGTACACACAAATCCAAAATCCCCTTGAACAAGATGAAGCGTTGCAGTACTGCGCAAACGATTGTTGCTTGGATGTGGTATATACCACATTTTCTTGAATTTTTTAAGGAAAATCCGCTACTGTCCCACACTTGGCCCTTGCTGCGGTATATGTGAAGGCTATGGGTTGATTAGAAGGACAGACCTCATGGTGAGTTCTGCCTTGCGCTCATGGCGCACCCTTGGCCTTGCAGATGATCAATGAGAGATTATATTTGCTAAAACGTCAGCTGCGAGATTTCGGTATGTTGCATGGGGCTTGGTCTTGTTAAAGCCTCTTATTTGTGATAAATGCTGACTCTAAACACGTAGTTTAGCTCTTAACCAAACCCACGGGAAACGGGTTTAATCGCTCGCTACTTGTAGGGCCAGCCTTGTGGCACCAGAAAATCCGGAATAGGCCCTCCAAGCAATAGGCGGCAGGAGGGAGGTAACTTATGCCCATCATTACCATTTCAAGAGGATCTTTTACAAAGGGTATAGAAGTCTCCGAGAAGGTGGCGGACCGTCTCGGTTATGAATGCCTTTCCAGGGATGTGATATTGGAGGCATCAAAAGAGTTCAATGTCCCAGAAATAAAGCTCATTCGCGCGATTCACGATGCCCCTTCCATCCTGGACAGGTTTGGATATAGAAAGGAGAAGTATATTGCCTACGTGGAATCGGCCATATTGCGGCATCTGCGCAAAGATAACACGGTGTATTGCGGGCTGGCTGGGCACTTCTTCGTTAAGGATGTCAAACATGCACTCAAGGTCAGGATAATAGCTGATTTGGAGGAAAGGGTTCGTAACGAAATGGAACGAGAGGGGATCTCTTACGACGAGGCCCTTCGAGTAATAAAAAAGGACGATGAAGAGCGTAGGAAATGGAGCCTCTATCTTTATGGGATCGATACAAAGGATCCCTCATTGTACGATATCGTAATAAATATTAAGAAAATGACGGTTGATGACGCTGTGGATATTATATGCCATACCGTGTCCCTAGAAACCTTTCAGACCACGCCTCAGTCACAAAAACACATAGAAGACCTTGCTACGGCCGCAGAGGTAAAGGCTGCAATTGTCAACATAAAACCCGATGTCCAGGTGGTCTGTAAGGATGGTGTGGTACAAGTAAGGACAAGATCACCACTATCCGAGGAAGAGGCAATAACAAAGGAGATTCGAGAGGCAGCAATGAAGATAGAGGGGGTCAACGATGTCAGAGTAAACGTAAAGCTGACTGACCCCGTGGATTGAGGTAAATTTAAGTGGTCAGTAAACGTGATTAAAGATTGTGCTGGCTTAGACAGGGTCCAATGACCTGGGAAAGGAGTGAATAATATGAATGAGAAAAGTGAAAGCGTATTGAAGGACAAGGTGATACTGGCCGTGGACGATGAACCTGACGTACTGGATACCATTGCCGAAGAACTGGACATGTGCATTGTGCACAAAGCCACTGACTATGACACAGCTGTTCAGTACCTCGTATCATATACCTACGACTTTGTTATCCTCGACATAATGGGTGTCAACGGTTTTGATCTTTTGAAGAAATCCGTGCACCGGGGGTTTCCTACTGTGATGCTGACCGCCCACGCGCTGTCGCCTGAGTCCCTTAAAGAATCCATAAAGCTCGGGGCGGTATTTTTCCTTCCAAAGGAAAAAATGGGGCATTTGAAGGAATTCCTTGAAGAAGTTCTCACGAGTGGAAACAAGCCCATCTGGAAGAAGGTTTTCGCACGTCTAGGAGACTATTTCAACAAGCGATTCGGCCCTGACTGGAAAGAAAAGGATGAGTATTTGAAGAAACTGGAAAAGGAACTCTTGGCACAAACATAATATCACGTCCGTATGTTGCCCCAATACGGCACTGTTGAGAATGGCGAAGGCTCACCGCTATATTGCGCCGACTTTAGGAGGGCTGGTTTTCTTAGCAGCCCTCTTTGTTTTACGTCACGAGCTTAAGGCTTATGACGTGGTGGACATTGCTGCCCGTGTCAAGGCCATGCCCACCACCAGTGCACTGATCGCATTCCTTCTGACCGCGGCCAACTATTTTATAATGACAGGGTACGACTACCTTGCCCTTCGGTATATCCATAAGCCCTTGCACTATGCCAAAATTGTACTGGTCTCGTTTATAGGATATTCCTTCAGCAACAACCTGGGCTTGTCTATGGTTGCAGGGGGATCAGTAAGATACCGCCTCTACTCAGGATGGGGATTGTCGCCTGGAGAGGTGGCAAGGGTCATAGCCTTTTGCATTATGACACTCTGGCTGGGCTTTTTTGCACTGTGTGCGCTGGTCTTTCTTTACGAACCAATGACCCTGCCCCAGGCACTCCATTTGCCGTTCACTTCTGCCAGGCCAATTGGTTTCATACTTTTGGCCCTGGTCATAGCATATCTCCTGGGCTGCTCTGTGTGGAGGGACAGGTTGAAAATAGCTTCCTGGAACCTGAGGTTGCCTTCAGCCAAGTACTTTGTCCCACAAATGACCGTTGCTTTCATCCATTGGGGGCTGGCCGGCGGCGTGGTCTATTCTTTGCTTCCCAAGACCCCTGATCTGACTTATGCTGGATTTATGAGTATTTACCTGCTTGCTCAACTGGGGGGGTTATTGAGTCAGGTTCCAGGAGGACTCGGAGTATTTGAGAGTATTATCGTGGTGCTTTTATCGTCGCGGATACCTTCGCCTGCCCTGCTTGGCTCACTATTGGTATTCAGGGGAGTTTATTACATTTGTCCGCTGATAGTGGCCTCTGTGCTATTCGCGGCTCAGGAACTCTTTCAAAAGAGGCACACCATAAAAGCGGCAGCTAGGGCTCTCAAGAGATGAGTGGCGCGGCGGGCCGATTTACTTTGCTGACCTCATTTTCTCCACAAGCCGTTTCTTTTCCTCAATCTGCTCTTCAAGCTCCTCTATGATGAGCAACTGGTGAGGCCTGATGGAGTGTGCGGGCAACGCCTTTTTGCGTTCCTCCAGTTCTTTTTCAAGTTCCTCTATCTCTCTTATCAGATCTTCTTGTGATCCCATTTTCAGATCTTTCTCAAAATCCCATCTATTTCTGACCGCTGCTGGCTCGATAATAGACCAACAGCTCTCTTCTTTCCGGTTTGATCAAGCCTTCGTTGAGCAGTTTGGTCAGGTACTTGCTCACTTCATTCAAATTCATATCGAAAACCTCGGAGATCTCCTCGGCGGTGCACGGCCGCCGGCGCAACATGGAAAGTATTGCCTCTTCATTGGCCTTCATGTAGCGCGCACGTTTTCCGCCAAACTCAGCTATTATTTCTGCAGGAGGATCAAAAAGTTTTGCCAGATCTTCCAGTTCCTGCCTTGAGAGGGGCTCAACAAAACTCTCAGCAGGAGGCCGAACCGCCGTATTGAGCTGTACGCGATCTGGCCGGATTTGCCTGGCAAATGCGGCAATCTTCTTCACATCATCAGGCAGGGAGTTAATACCCTTGACGAGAAAGACTTCGAGGAACAACTGGCCTTCAAATTCTTCTCTGAACCTCACCTCCCCTTCCACCAGCTTATCAAAGGCAAGCTTGTCGTGTGGTCGGTTGACCCACCCGTAAGAGGCCTGATCCCAGGCGCTTAGAGACACCTTCACAATACTTGCAAGGGCTGCGCTCTTCCTGACCTCGGGCAGGTGTAACATGGTGCCATTGGTCAGCAATACAAGCGGGGTACTGCTATTGGACCTGATATACTCCAACACCTCTCCAAAACGAGAGTGAAGGGTGGGTTCTCCTGAGCCTGACAGAGTTATTACGTCGGTCTCCACGCCGCTTTCCAGCCACTGCCTCAGCTCGTGGATCACTTCTTGGGTCGAAACATATTCTTTTCTCTCTATGGATTTTTCGCGGGTGCGTCCCAGTTGGCAAAATACGCAGTCAAGGCTGCAGGTCTTAAGGGGTAAGAGATCGACCCCTAGGGAACGACCAAAGCGCCTAGACGGCACAGGACCGAAAATATAACGATATTTCCTTGGCATAATAGAATTAATAGTATTTCACTGCTCCTCCTAAAGTCAAATGCAAACCTATTTGCCGGGCCTTAATCCTTTTGTTGCTTTTTGGGTAAATAGATAGTGAACAGGGAGCCTTTACCCGGCTCACTCTCTACCGTTATGTGGCCCTGGTGAGCACATACAATGATTTTTACTTCCGCGAGTCCCAGCCCGCTGCCTTCCCTGGAGCTCGCGTAAGAACCTCTGTGAAAGGCGTCAAAAATAAAAGGCAACTCTTCAGGGGGTATGCCCATTCCCTGGTCACTTACCTTGACTATAACCTCGTCTTCATTCTGATCTATTGTAAACTTGATGGTCCCTTTACCCTCTGAATATTTTATGGCGTTATCTAAAAGGTTTCTAAAGACTCTCTGCATACGCCGGGCATCAGCCTCAACGATGATCATCTCGTGGGCGCTATCCAGTTCCAGTGTCAAGCCATGCTCTTGCGCCTTTGTTTCATAAGCTTCGAGGAGCTCCAGGATCTCCTTTTCAAGGGATACAGAGCTGAAATTCGGCTTTAGCTGCCCCGACTGAAGCCTCGAGAACTCTAACAGTTCATTAATAAGTCCTTCAATTTTGCCAGCTTCCTGGCTTACGATCTCCAGGTACTCATTCCTCTTTTCTTCCCCGATCTCCTTCCCCCTTCTCAGCAAGCGCAGGGCAAATCCCCCGATAATGCTCACCGAAGATTTTATGTCATGGGCCAGCATTGATATCAGGTTGTCTTTTTCCCTCTCAAGCGCCTTTAAATGGGAGATATCATCAAAAGACTCCACACCACCGATGAGATTCCCCTGATCATCGAACAGTCCGTTGCAGCTCATTCTCACGGGGATCTTTTCTCCCCACTTGTTTTCAATGGTAGTCTCCATCAGGGACAGGGGTTCGCGGCTGTCTAGCACTGCCCTGACCGGGCACTGCGTCTTACATCTGTCTCCCTTAAGCACCTCACCGCAAAATTTGCCCAGTACCTCATCGGCCCTAAATCCAATGATTTTTTCCGCCCAGGGATTAACACCCGTAACCCTCATTTCTGAGTTTACCGTCAGTACCCCTGTAGGAAGGCTGTCTATAACCAGCCTGTAGAACCTCGAACCAGCAGTCAAGGGCTCGTCAGATTCGTAATGGTTAGCCTTATTGCTCCCCTGCCCCTGAGGATGACATTCATTCATTTTGGCCCTATACTTCCGTAACTGTTATGGCATTTGATTCACATACTTCAACACAACTCTCGCAGCCGAGGCATTCTTCGGCATTGACCGGCACAGATTTTTCGTCTTGCATTTCATAAACATCGACAGGGCAAACTTCTACACACTCACCGCATCCAATACATTTGTCAGCATCTACCTCAGGTTTAAACATCTTCGCAACCTCCTTGTATTTAATTGGAATGAAGCTCCAGTGCTGCCTCTTTTAACAGGTTTTTAAATCTATCAAGGCTTACTGGATATGCCTGGATGGGTATACCCATCCAGTCTGAATAATCGAGAAATTCTTCTGGTTTTTCAGCCATAAACTTATCAACATAACCTATTCCGTCCAGGACTATGGCCCCGCCTGTATGCCTGGGGAAATTTTCATTCGCAAGACCTTTGTCCCACCCTTTGAACACATAATGTCTAAACTTGATCCATCCTGGTGTCATCCACCACACCTTTTCGCCCCCTGCTAGTTCCTGCGCAATCCTATCTCTTTCTTCCTCGCTCGCCAGCATGTCCATGCAATGGGTCGCGTTGATTCTAACAACACCCGATCCCTGCTCTTCTATGATTTTCTTCATAGTACGGGTGGGATTGTCCCCGTTCACATAACAAAACTTTCCACCATACACAACAAGAACCTTGTCCGATATCTGCTTGGCCTTTTCTATCCGGTACAGCAATTGTCTCTCAAGTTCCGGTGGCTTTTCATGCAGTCCCGGAGTGTTATAAAAGATATGGCGTGCATTTAGAAAACCATCTCTTTTTAAATAGTTAAGCTCTAGACTTAATGTACCGCATGATACTATTACAATGTCATCAAAGGAAATCTCCGCCATAATAGCCCCTCCTGTTTATTCTCATTCCAGCTCCCCCATACCTGGACCTATTGCCAGCTTCTCTTGGTTCTAGGGGAGTCAAAGAGATGGCCCCTTCTGGGCATTCCTGGGCACACCACCCACACCCTCTGCACATATCTGGATCGATAATTGCGGTCTCCTCCACGTGAACAGCGTGGGTAGGGCATACGTTTTCGCAGATTCCGCATGCAATGCACTTATCCTCCTGTACGCGTGCAACAACGATATGGTGGCCCCTCCCCTGTTGCTCCTCCAGCAGCCTTGAAATCCTCGCTTCCAGGGCTTCAACCCTTTTCTGAACCTGTTGGGCCATTGCCTTTAGTTCCGCCAATTCATCACTGCTTGCTTTTGTGCTCATGGTCCATGCCTCTTCACGGTTTGCATTGATTTTTGGAAACCCTGCCTAGTATTTCAACGCCAGCTCATAGCCTGCGTGTACTGCGGCAAAGATATCTTGGACCTGATTTGCATCGCCAATTATCTCCAAGCGTGGGACCACTTTTTTAATCCCCTCATCGGGTCCAGGAGCCGAGAGCATGCCAGAGGCAAGGATTACTGTCTGAAAAGGCTCCAGAGACATTTCAACCCCATCTTGGACTATCTCCACGTTTCCTGGGTTGAACTTCTTGACCGTTGTATGGGGCATCAAGGTAACATTGGGTAGTTTTTCTATTCGCATGAGGGCGAGTTTCTTGGTAATCATTTCCATCATGCTCCCTATGGGGTCTGTTCTTTTCGTAGCCACAACTTCATAACCCTCTTTTCCAAGCTTTTCTGCAATCTCCAGCCCCACTCGGCCTGCGCCTATGACAAGGATCCTAGGGCCTCGAACCTCCTTTTCTCCTTCCAGATACTCCAGTGAGGTCAGCACGTGTTGCTCCTCAAGCCCGGGTATTTGCGGGATGTTCTGCACAGCGCCTGTGGCCCACACCAGCAGGTCTGGGTTGTGCTTTTTTACCAAATCCACGTCCACGGCCGTGCGCATCATAATGGTAACTCCTGCATTTCGAACCTGCTTCTCCAGGTCTTCCAATCCCGGCTTCATCTCGGCCTTGCCGGGGCATTTCCATGCCAAGGCGAATTGGCCGCCGAGTTGGTCCTTTTTTTCTGCAAGGGTGACGTCGTGCCCCCTCCTTTTCATGTACAGGGCCGCTGACATACCGGCCGGCCC
>QMLZ01000108.1 GCA_003646995.1 Deltaproteobacteria bacterium
GAGATATCCAAAGGCTCCCAAAACCTGCAAATTTCTTTGAACAGCAATGTACAGGTAGTATTGCCTGAGGTCCTCAGCAAGGGCCTTTTCTATTTTTTCAAGGGCCTTGGCATATCGCTCGAAGAGGATCTCGCGCACTGAATCGTTCAGATTTACATATGGGTCGATTAATAGTGAGGCAAGATCGTAGGCTGGCGGTCCCAGTCTGGCGCCTTGCCAGTCTACAAATCCGATCTTGTCCTTGTGTACAATGATGTTTCTGGACTGAAAGTCTCTATGTATAAGGTAGTCAGCCCTGCTCAAGGAGGCCATTTGAGCAAGATAATCAAAATCAGGGTCAAGAAAAGACAAGTCGTGTTTCAAGCCAAGGTATCCTATCAAAAAGGCCTTTGCAAAATAACCTGATTCAAGGGATCGCATGACATAGGTATCATATTTAGGAGTCTGGCAGCACCATTGTTGATCAAATCCTGACACTCCATTGACCTGCAATTTCAGGAGTTCATCCAGAACTTTCTCATAGTGGGGGATTGGGTCCGCTTCTTGCCTTGCCACCATTTGGAGGTTTCGCGTTCCCAGGTCGGACACTAGAAAAAAGCCCCTTAGCAGATTGTGAGCAAGCACTTGGGGTACTGCTACACCCCTTTTCCGAAGGTGTCGGCCGATGGCAAGATAAGCCTGATTCTCCTGTCGCAAAAAGTCTTCTGTGGGTGGGTTTGCCATGGCCACAAGGCCCATATCCGGATCAGGGCCCATGATTCTCAAAAACATTCTTGTAGAGCCGTCTGTGGGTATTGGCTTCGCATTCCACTCTTCGGGCTGGTATCCGTGCTTTTGAAGATAACCACCTACGAACCTCAAAAGCTGTTCCTGGAGCTTTTTGGTTTTTGGGTCCATGACTACTTGCCTTTCTTTATATCACCATTATGTTAATTAAATAAGTTGAATTTAGCCACCAAGGGACCGCGGACTTGAGCCACCGACGCTCGGTCCAAATTGAATCGGCTGATATAATATCGCATGATTTCTGCCGTGACTCCAAAGATTATTTAGGCCTATTTCTCCTTTTTTATGCCGGGATGGTAGGAGGAGGGCTTGAACAAAAGTAGAGCATAGCTTCTTGAGAAGGAGCATGAGTTGGTGTTGATAGGTAGGTGAATTTTATGGGAACCGAAGACTATTATGAAATACTAGGCATAGGCAGGACGGCCACTCAACAAGAGATAAAAGAGGCCTACCGTAGGCTGGCCCTAAAATATCACCCTGACCGGAATCGGGAAAACCCCGAGGCTGCCACTATGATGAAGAGGATCAACGAGGCATACGCAGTGCTTTCTGATCCAGAGAAAAGGCGTCAATATGATTTGTTCCAAGATCAATATGGCAGTGGGGCATATCAAGAATTCAGAGCCAAATACACAGAAGAAGATATTTTCAGGGGTTCTGATGTAGAGCAAATCTTTGATGAGCTTAGCCGGGCTTTTGGGTTTTCTGGTTTTAATGAGCTTTTCAGACAGGCCTATGGGTCAGGGTACCGGGGATTCGAGTATAGAACACCGGAAGGTTTCGGCCGGATTTTCGTGTCTTCCCCGATTTTTGGGCAGCAGAGTCGCCGGGGGCGTGTAACCGGTAAAGCGATGAAATGGCTACTGAGGAAGAAGTGGGGGCTGGAATTTCCGGAAAAAGGAAGGGATCTTTACGATATTATTACCATTTCTCCTGAGTTGGCCGCAAATGGTGGAAAATTTCGCTATGTAAACAGGAGCGAGAAGAAGGAATTTGTGGTGTCTATCCCTCCTGGGATTAGATCCGGCCAGAAAATAAGACTTAGGGGGCTGGGCCAGGAGGGCAGGGACGGCGGCCCACGTGGTGACCTATATCTGAAAGTTAGGGTGAGGGGAAGATTATTTCAGAAATTGATGAACTTCATTAGGCACAAGTTTTCCCTGCTTTTTACCTCCTCACTGTAACTATCCTTGCTCTTTTTCATACCAATCAAAACACCTGATCCCTTATCTCCACACCATCTCCTACATCTTGAGTAACAATCGAATTGACAACGGTCGCCTCTTTGCCGATTTTTGCCCCATCCCACAGGATCGAGTTTTCTACCAGTGAGCCTTCTCCTATGCTGCATCCATGACCCACAACACACCAGCCGCCTAAGTGTGATGCGGGATGAGCAACTGCACCTTGGGCAATGAGGATTTCCTCGGTTCCTATCATGTCAATGTTTGCCTGCACGTAACTGTCAATGGTTCCAATATCTCTCCAATAATGGCCGCTTGCCATGTAAGAGGCCACGATTTCCTTGTCATGTATTATGTCACGGTAGGCATCGATAATGCTGTAGAAGGTATTGGGTGGAATGTAATCAAGAACGGACCTAGAAAGTATGTGAATCCCGGTAAATGCCAAGAGGCCTGGTTGGGTCTCGCTTAAAAAGGCCTCAACATGGCCTTCAGAATTTATGCGCACAAGATTAAACAAGGGGTAATCATGGATAACCAGAGTAGCCATGGCCCCACTTTGCCTGTGTCGTTCAACTGGTTTGCGAAGGTCGATGTCAGTAAGTATGTCAGCATTAATGACCAAGAATGGCTCACAATCCCAGAACTCCTCTACGTTTTTTATGCCTCCCCCGGTGCCTAGGATTTCGTCCTCCACCTCGACATGAATCGGTAGACCAAAATGGGTTCGGCCTGCAAGGTGCGAAGTTACTTGATGATGTAAATGGTGTGCATTAACTATTATCTCCCTTACACCGTTGCGCTTTAGGTAAGCTATGACACGATCCACAACAGGGATGTTGGCCACAGGCATCAAGGCCTTTGGTCGCTTAAGGGTCAAAGGCTCGAGTCGAGTCCCGTAACCTGCTGCGAGTATCATTGCCTTCATGGCAGAGGTCCCGTTGGCTTTACATTTTTGGCATTATGGTCCATATTGGCCACAGTTATTAGGAGTGACCATCAAATGACCCTCATTCTGACATATAGCACGAAATGGGTTTTGAGATAAACTGCAATTAACAAATCCAGGGGAAACAATGCAGTCTACACTCGAACTTGGCGAACTGGACTCCAAGGTTGCTCAACTCTTCATAGTGGGGATGCCGGGCCGCGAGCTGGACGAAAATACAAAGGCCTTGATAACAGATTGGGGTATAGGGGGCATTATCCTTTTTTCCCGTAATGTCAAAGATCCGATTCAAACCGCAAGATTATGCAATTCATTACAGGGACTCGCAATTGAAAGCCAAGACAACCCGCTGTTTCTGGCGATCGACCAGGAAGGTGGGAGGGTTTCCCGTTTTCGTGAACCTTTTTCAGTATTTCCTGGCAACGAGGCCATAGGAAAAAGTGCTAATCCAGAGCAAAGGGCGGAAGATTTTGCGCAAGTTACAGCAATGGAAATGGGCCTCGTAGGTCTGAACATGGATCTCGCGCCTGTACTGGATGTACCAAGAGGAGAGCCAGAGGCACACCTCAAAGGTAGAACTTTTGGGGAAGATCCGGATTTAACAGGCACTTTGGGGAGCATAATCATCAAGACGCTTCAGGGAAACGGCATAATGTCAGTGGCAAAGCACTTCCCAGGATTGGGGGCAGCCCGCCTTGATCCCCACAAGACCGAGCTCTCAATAAATGTGGATGAGCGTGAGTTACGAGAAGTGGACTTTATACCGTTTGAGAAGGCGATAGAGAGTGAAGTTGTGGGTATTATGATGTCGCATGCTTATTACCCTGCGCTTGATCCGAACATGCCTGCCACCATGTCTCGTGTTATAATCAGAAATATCTTGAGAAATGAGCTGGGCTACGAAGGGCTGATCTTAACCGACGACCTGGAAATGGGGGCTGTTACTCGGCACTGGGGGGTGCCTGAGGCAGCGGCACTCGCTCTAGGGGCTGGGGCTGATTTGTTGCTCATATGTGAAAGCCAAGAACTTGTGCCTGAAGCCATCGCAGAAATAAGAGGAAGGATCCTGCGAGGCGAGATTTCTGTGCAAAGACTCCATGCGGCCGTAGAAAAAATAGCAGAGGCCAAGCTTGCATATTTTCCTAAGTGGCACCCTGTTTCTGTGGCCAAGGTAAGCGAGTATTTCTTTGGGCGAGGATCGGAAAGGAAGACATAATTGGCAACCGGGGCTTGTGGTATAGATTGTTCAGTGTGCAGGCTGGATCTACTGGGAGAGTGTTCCACATGTGGATCAGGAAAAAGCATCGAAGGGGCCAGGAAAAGAGGGGCCCAAGAACGGATATTTGGTGGAGCATGCCCTATCCTGGCCTGTGCGATTGATAGTGAAGTGGAATTTTGTCCTAAAGACTGCGACCGGTTTCCCTGCGACAAATTCAGGGATAATCGCTATCCCTTCAGCGAGGCATATTTGAACATGCAACAAAGAAGAAGACAGGCTCCTCCCCCCTCCTTAAGCCCCATCGGGGAGGGGGTAACAGTTCCTGAGGAATACTGGCGGGAGCTTTCAAACAGAAACATTGCAGACCTCTGTGAAAACGCGGGGGCGATCAGGAGATCAACCTTTTCTGTTATCCTGCCTTTTTTCCACTCTTCCCTGCGTATTGATGTAGAAAAAAAACAAGTGTGTATAGATCTCCGGGGACAATGGGTAACCATTAATCACCCTTTAACGGTTTTGATGGCGGTTGTGTACCTTCTCAATGTTACGGAGGCAGAGCCTTTAGGTCAAATGGTGGGGGTGCAGGAACTCAAGAGCTTCCATTTTTTCAGAGGGCCACATAAGTTAAAAATCAGCCCTGTATTGAAGCGCTATGAAAACGACCTCCGCGGTTTTGAGAATGCAGCCCGAGCGTTGCGCGGTGATAAACTGGATCTGGCTGACCTGGCATTTAAATTCTCCGTATTTCCCAAGATTCCCGTTTACTACCTGTTGTGGAAAGGGGACGATGAGTTTCCGGCAAATTTAGTGGTCCTTTTTGACAAGAGCATTGAGAATTATCTTGCAGCGGACTCAATATGGGGAATCGTAAACCTGGTCTCAGACTTGCTTGTTTTGGGAAGGGGTACCGACCCGCTCGCCGCAAGAGGATGATGATGTCATCTCGCATAACACCAAGTGAATCTCTTCCTCGTCGCTTCTAAGGACCTTTTTCTTTGCCTTAATCTCATAGCTGTCGCTCATGGTTTGGAAAAACTCCATTGAACTTCGGCGCAATCCTTCGGCCAAAATAATTACTCCCCCAGGGGCCAGGTACCTTTTGAAAAGATTTTCCAGTGGGGTAAAATCTTCTTCCCTGTACACTACCTCTGAGCCAAAAATTAAGTCAAACTTCCCCTCCAGGTCAGGGTGGTGCCAGTCTAATTTCCTTATCTCTATGCGCTCGCAATTGTTGAGCTTAGCATTGGCCCTGGCAAATTCAAGCGCATTGGTGTCGTATTCGGTCAGGGTTACCCTATGACCAAAACATGCGGCAATAATCCCAGCTACGCCAAGACCCGCCCCTATCTCCAGACAGGCCCTGGTGGGGCTTGGAGAGATCGTGCTCATATGAAGGGCAAGTACCACAGATGGCTCCCAGATCCTGGCCCACAAGGGAAAGTCTTTAGGAGAAGTATTCTCATCAATTAAGGATTCAAGATCGCTTGGCACATAGAACTTGAATTCTCTGCCTTCTACCCCGATTCGGCAAGTATCGGGTCGAAATTTTTTCCGGAATCGCTCGAGATCAAACATGTATTTCGTCCCCTTTCCAAGCAATGTAATGTTTTCGAGTGCCATCCACTCTTGGACTTTTTAGCTAAATGGAGATATCTCATATAGAAATAATTGGAAAGAGTTTTGTTGCCGATTACAAAATTACTCCTTTTGGAACAGTCTTCCGTGTGGTAACTAGATAGTGGCATGGAGACAAGGAGGGTAACCCTTATGAACGGAATGCGGCTTGTAGGAATAGGAGATAACGCAACAGTTCTTACTCAAAAGGCTAGAGGAGAGGGAAGGCGGAATCCGTTTGTGTCAAATTCCTTTAAGCAAGCAAATAGGCTGGTATTAGACCTTACCTATTTACTTGAGGCACCGGGCCCTGGTGCAATACACAGGAAGGACTTTGATACCCTTATTCCAAAGGCCATGGAGGCCCATGAGCTTTTAAAAGAAAACAAGGGTGACATATATGACAAGGGAATTCCCATGACGGGTTGGCAGGACATGCCGGTTCGAATCACCAAAGAGCATCTTTCCAGAATAGTAGAGTCAGCTCAGGAACTTGCCTCAAAGATCGATGCTTACGTATCCCTCGGCATAGGAGGTTCCTATCTCGGCATTGAGGCCACCATCAGGGCCCTTACCCACCAGTACTTCAACCAATTGAGCAAAGAGGCCAGAGGTGGAGTTCCCGAAATCTATTTTCTCGGGCAGAACATGGACCCAGACTATTTCCGTGACACCCTGGATATGCTGGATGGAAAGAAAGTAGGAATCAATGTGATATCAAAGTCAGGGACCACAACCGAGACAGCCATAGGATTTAGAATAATGAGGCGATTGCTTGAGGAAAACTGGGGAGATAGGGCACGGGAATTGATTCTTGTCACTACTGATCCAGAAAAAGGTGCACTTCGCAGGTTGGCGGAGCAAAAAGGATACAATATGTTTGTTGTCCCAGATGATATAGGAGGAAGGTTTTCCGTGCTCTCGGATGTGGGGCTGGTGGGGCTGGCAGTGGCCGGGATTGATATTGAGGAATTTGTGGAGGGATTCAAGGACATGAGGGAAAGATGTATGAACGACGACTTCTGGTCCAATCCCTGCCTTGTCCATGCAGTTGCCAGGCACTTAGCCTATCAAAAAGGAAAAAAGATCGAAGTGGTTGCCACAAATTCCACTGCCCTTTATGGGGTTGCTCGCTGGATGGAGCAGCTTTTTCCAGAGAGCGAGGGGCACGAAGGGCATGGGATGTGGGTTTCTCCCGCACTTTATTCAGAAAAACTTCATGCCAATGGGCAGATGGTTCAAGACGGAGAGAGAAATATACTGGAGACATTCCTGTTTTTACGGGAGCACGATAATAGGGTTGGAATCCCAATGGACGAGGAGGATCTAGACGGACTTAATTTTCTGCCGCAAAATAACCTGGATATGAACTTTGTGAACAGGATGGTGGTCGAAGGACCTGCTTATGCCCACTACAAGGGAGGAGTTCCTTGTATCGTAATCGAGGTGCCTAGGAGAAATGCCTATAATATAGGCCAGATCTACTACATGATGGAGAGGTCGGTTGCCATCAGCGGATATCTTCTCGGGCATAACCCCTTTATCCAACCAGGAGTGGAGGCATATAAGAAGGCCATGTTTGCGCTCATAGGCAAACCCGGGTTCGAGGATTTTAAAAAGGAAATGGAGCGAGAAAAATTAAAAAGGCCAAGGATAAAATTATAAAGGCGAATTTTGTGGACAGACGGCGAAAATCATGGTAAAACACTCAGAAATTAGCCACGAAAAGATAAGTATTCGTGGCATTTTTTTGTGAATTAAACATCCGCTGTTTAAGTAGTAGGTATTTGCCCTTGCAGCACATGAAACTTGATAGACCCTTGGTAATTGCCACAAGAAATCAGGGCAAGGCCTCGGAGTTTAAGAGACTTTTAAAGGATTTCGAAATAGACATAAAGTGTCTGGATGATTTTGGGCCCTTGCCCGAGATTGAAGAAGACGGTGACACTTTCGAGGATAATGCTGTAAAAAAGGCGCGGTTTGCAGCGAGGATCCTGGGACTTCCCGCCTTGGCGGATGACTCTGGTCTGGTGGTAAAGGCCTTGGGAGGAATGCCGGGGGTCTACTCTGCGAGATATGCTGGAGATCATGCTGATGATCTTGCCAATAACCGCAAGCTTCTCCAGGCCATGAAAGGCATAAAAGACAGGGAAGCATCCTTTGTTTGTGTAATCGCCATTGCGGTGCCGCGAGGTCCGGCTCTCATCTATGAAGGGACCTGCAATGGGATAATAACGGAAGAGCCTAGAGGGGAAGGCGGCTTTGGGTATGACCCTATTTTCTACTATCCCCCTCTTAGGAAGACTTTTGCGGAAATGACCCCTGAGGAAAAAAACCATGTAAGTCACCGCGGGAAAGCCATGGCCGAACTCAAGGAAGAATTCGAAAAGGTGATGATATGGCTGCGGCAAAGGTTGGATGAAGAACCTTTTTGAGTCAGGCTTGTTGACAAGCATGCTTTAGTGTATATTTTAAACCCATCTTAATAAAAGAATTAGGAGGATGTAATGTTTGAGGTAACCGAAAAGGCGACTGAGATGATCAAGGAATTCTTGAAGGATCGTGAAGAGATCCCTCCCATAAGGATCATGCTCTCTCAGGGCGGGTGAGCTGGGCCCTCATTGGGCATGGCTCTGGATGAGCCCCGAGAAAACGACGAAGTCTTTAACAATGATGGCATTACCTACGTGATTGACAAAACTTTGTTCGAGCAGGTAAAGCCCATAAAGGTGGATTTTGTGGATTCCCCGTTTGGATCTGGGTTCTCCATTCAAGCAAATTTGCTGATGGGAGCCTCTTGCGGTAGCTCTTGCAGTTGCTAGATTGTGACTAAGTAAAAAACCGCCGGTCTTTTTGATGAACGAGACCGGCGGTTTTTCTGTTATTATCGGATCAAAAAGCCCCCAGTTGACACTCGGATATTTTTATCCCTAGGGCTTCGCAGGCGGACGACACCTCCATTTTTCTGAGCCCCCGCTCAGAAGCCAGGGCCCATGCCTCCTTACATGGGAGCCTTCCATTTTTCAGCCTTACCTTGATATCCTTTTCAAGATCCTGAGACACGGAACTCGATGGGCTTACAATGCTCTTTTGTGGCTTGTACCCGAATAGACCCAGTTGGCATTTAACTAAGCGGATTTCAGAATAATCCAAGGCAAATCCTACCTCTGAAGGCTGTACATTGAGGTCCCGGGCAATATCAAAAGCAACAGCACAAGGCATCTCATTTTCCTTGGCCCTCTGCCTCACTGCCTCTAGAATCTTATCCGGTGGTCTCCTGTCAGCAGGGTGTTTCTTCTTGTATTCTGTGTCCTTATAATCAGTCATCAAGCATACCTCCCGGGTATCCGAGGAATAGGGGGAATGGGTCTTCCCTTCCCGATTTTCCCATTTTTCCGATAATGAAACATATTTGCACTCGGCTGATGACAGTTTATCCTTCCAGTGGTATACATTTCAAGTAAGAATATAGTATCGCCTGCTAGGTTGGAGATAGACCGTAATATGGAGGGCTAAAAATGGGTATCAGGGAAAACGTACAGGCTATCTTGAGGGAACTACCCAAGGGGGTCCAACTGGTAGGAGCAGCCAAGACCAGGACGCCAGA